>JABDEN010000011.1 GCA_013287025.1 Gammaproteobacteria bacterium
ACTTTAATTCCCCTTGGTGCAAATCCTGATGCAGTGGATACAGATAATAATAGTGCTTTGCATGTAGCAACTATGTTGCCAAAAAGTCAAGAACCAACAATTAATGCATTAGTCAAAGTGCTTGTTCGTGCGGGCGCAGATGTTAATTTGGTAAATGCTGACGACAAAACCGTATTGATGCTTGCAGCAAAAAATGGATTACATGATGTTGCGAAAGAGATTACTGAAGTCAAAACCTTAGATTTAAATAAACAAAATCAGAAGGGTATGACGGCTTTAATGTATGCTGCTAAACATTTTTCTAAAAAAACGACACAACATTTACTTGATAAAGGCGCTGACATTACATTAAAAAACAAAGAAGATGATACAGCGGTTGAGATTTTGATTGATCAAATGCTCCAAAATCCTAAATCAGATAAACTTTATAAAGCTTTTATATGTCTTGAAGCATTTTTATCTAAAGGTGCGGATGTAACTCAACATGCGAAATTTAAAGAGTTACGAGAACTTATATCAAATCATTATTTAACAGATACGAATGCTAAAAAATGTCATAAAATTTTACAAAACCCAAGTCAGTATGTTAAGCCATTAGCATCAGTTTCATCATCTTCGTCATCGTCATCATCATCTTCTTCAAGCAGTATTTATGCGGGCTTAGGTGCTATTCCAGCATCAACTCCTGCGCCTGTAATGCCGACGCCATCAACTCCGTCATCGGATCCAGTGCCAGCATTTACGATAGTTCCTTCGACATCAGATGAAGAGGAAGAAAAAAATCAATTCACTGGTCCACGAAAATTAGGTAGATAATTTTCTCAAAAAAAATCTACCACTGTCATCTCCGCGAAGGCGGAGATCTATTCATAATGGATTCCCGCCTTCGCGGGAATGACAATTCCTTTTACAGAGGTTTCGTCATTGCGAGTGCCCTAACCCTAAAGGGTAAATATCAGAAAAGAACCTTTTAGAGTACAATTGCCGCCGGTATGTTTGTGTTGGAAAAGCCGGCGCTGCAGTAGTGCTACGTGCCTGATCGCGAGTATGGTTACAGGGGTTTACGACAATATCACTGGTGAAGTGCAATCGCACTATCCCGTTTGGGAGATAGTTTTGTAATCAACCCCTGCTTCACACACATATCATGATTCAACTAATAGGAAGAAAATGATATGCGTAAAGATACTAAAAAAAAGTCCCTTATGTCAAAGAAAAAGCGTGTTAATAATCTACCTAAACATTTAGAACATATTAATAAAATGGCAGCGGGTATTGATATTGGCTCGAAATCTCACTGGGTTGCAGTACCCGAAGGATATGATGAAGCTTGCGTGCGCGAATTTCAAAGTTTCACAGCGGATTTACATGAATTAGTTTCATGGTTGGAAAGATGTGGGATTGAAACGGTAGCCATGGAGTCCACCGGCGTATATTGGATCCCGTTATATGAACTACTAGAATCACGAGGCTTTGATGTTAGATTAGTTGATGCACGTCACGTAAAAAACGTCAGCGGACGAAAAACAGATATATTAGACTGCCAATGGATACAGCAGTTGCATACCTACGGATTATTGAATGGAGCTTTTCGTCCAAATGAGCGGGTATGCATGCTGCGATCTTATCTACGACAAAGAAGTATGTTAGTTGAACGAGCGTCTCATCACATACAGCATATTCAAAAAGCACTGAGCCAGATGAATATACAGTTGAGTAATGTAATAAGTGATATTACGGGCGACACAGGGATGAAGATTCTTCGTGCAATTATTTGTGGTGAGCGGGATCCAGAATTACTTGCGGCTTATCGCAATAAGGCATGTAAAAATCCAGTTGAAGTAATCAAAAAATCATTAGAAGGAAATTACCGAGAAGATCATATTTTTTCACTGACCCAAGCGGTAGAACTATATGATGTATACCAGGAGAAAATAGCGGCGTGCGATAAGAGCATTGAAAATATGCTGTTAGAATTTAATGAACAAAAAGAAATTGATATGGAAAAGTTAAGTAAACGTGCCACTAAACGAAAAGGAGGTGGCAGAAGTAAAAATGCACCATTATTTAATTTAAAATTACATTTGATTCGCATCACAGGTATAGATTTAACAGCAATTCCAGGTATTGAAGCAACGAGCGCGTTAAAAATTATTTCTGAAATAGGGTTGGATTTAACTCGATGGGAAAGCAGTAAGCATTTTGCTTCTTGGCTTGGACTATGTCCTGGAAATAAAGTATCAGGTGGAAAGCGATTAAGTGGTAAAAGTAAACGTACCGGCAACAATGCAGCGTCTGCCTTACGTATGGCAGCAAGTACTTTGCATCGAAGTCAAACGGCATTAGGGGCCTTTTTCCGACGTTTGAAATCTCGTTTAGGCGCACCAAAGGCAATTACTGCGGCAGCACATAAATTAGCGGTGATTATTTTTAATATGCTTAAAAACGGGGTAGAGTATGTTGAGACTGGCCAGCATTATTATGAAGAGCAGTATCGCGAACGGTCAGTAAAAAATTTAATTATGCGTGCAAAAACATTAGGATTTACTCTTGTTGAAACCACAGCTTATTCAATAAGTTAACGGGAGGTTCTTTGGGAGGAGCGCAGCGACGTGGCAATCCAAACTGTCTTCTGGATTGCCACGTCGCTTCGCTCCCCGCAATGACGAAAAGCATTGGTGAAAAGTTTATTTTCTATTTCTGATTGCTGCTAAATAATTTGGTGATTGTACAGAATCTTTTGAGTGATAAAACAACGAATATTTTCCTACAAAACCTGCTTTTGTCACCGTTGAAAAAGACCGTTGATTCGGATCTTTCTTTGTTTGCCTAATTTTTTTTAATAATCCGTCTTTCACATAAAATAATTCCTCTGTTTCTTCTCTTGTTCCTCCTTGATCTGGATGTTTAATAAGAATTAATTTGTTAAAGGCGGTACGAACTTCTTCTTCCGTGAGTGGTTTTTTAGGATCTAAATCCATTTTCTTACAAAAATCTATCCATTCGGGATCTTCATTTTCTTTAATAAATATAGGTTTAAAATCGCGGGCAGTTTCTTCAAAACGAAGTCGATCAGAACTCGTTTCATAAACGGTTTCGTTTTCGGCTTTTTCTCTTTTAAGCTGATTTTCTTGCGAATAAAACTGTCTCGCAGGTCGGTACTTTGCCCACAATCCGGTAAGCGTAGAAGATCCTATAATGAATGCAGCTCGCAAAGGCAATGCAATTTGCGGCATTAACGCTGAAAGAAGAAGCGTCGTACCTCCCGCAAATGCCATGCATTTTGAAACTGATAAAGGCGAGCTACCATGCACTTCAGTAATATTCTCAAATAATGCGGGTAAAACTTGAGGTGGTAAGTCAGGATATTGCAAAATATAAGCGGGTAAAAGAAAACTCTTGAGTTCAAAAGAGAGATAATTTGTTTGATACGAACTCACTCGCGCTTGGGAATGTCCACTTCGTTTCCGAATATCTTTTCGAATATTTTCTTCAATTTCATTATCAAGACGTTTCGATGCAACCTTTGTTGCAATGTTCACACGTTTGAGAAAAGGATCAATATGCACAGATTTATGGATAGAATGCACATTAAATGGCTCTAAATATGCATTAATTTTATAGCCTTGATGCGCATATTCAAGAATTTTGCTACTCCAGCGAAAACCTGCATAAATGATCATGTAAGGCATTTCCTGATTAAAAGAGAGCGGCTTCAATGTACCTGAAATGTAGTGCCAATCGGTTTCAATATGATAGGTTGTAATCGTTGTATTATTCGGACCTGGCGTATGTGTCGTCACAGGCCTATCGACACCGTATTGGCCACTATAATGTGTAACATCAAAACTTGCATTAATACCATAGAAAGGAATAAGCGCTTGGGTGATAGGATCTTTATCCCGAATGACGAGCTCATCGCGTGATTGTTTGATAGGGGCAAAAAAACGTCGACTCTCTGCTTCAACAAAACGTTTTGACGCTTCCGTCCGATCAAAGGCATGCTGAATATAGGTTAAAAGTGAGGTTTGGGTTGAGAATGCAGAGGTGTTGTATTTGATTGTCGGTGATATTTTAATTATTTTTCTAAGCATTATAATCATTTCCAAAAGAAAGACCGCGCATAATATAAATAATTATGAAAGAAATCAATCTTTTGCATTTAATTTCTTATTTATTAGAATTGCTCAAAATGTGTCTAATAATTTATAATTAAAAATTTATAAATGATCAAATTTATAAATATTGTGTTATAATTCTACACATTTTTTAAAGATGGAATAAATCGATGTTTCCCCGTACGAGAAAAGTTTTACAAGTCATTGATGAATCTTTACAGATTAGTAATTATTTTAAAAGACTCTATTTAAATTTTTTCTTTAGTCCAAGTGAAATTAATGATCTTTTAGATGAAGAACATTTGACATTGGAACTAGATGACCAAAATGTAAAATTACCTAGGGAACAAAAGAAAAGTGAGGAAAAGGAATTTTTTTCTAAAGAAGGTTTTGATGAGTTACATCGATTACCCATCATGACAGGTGATTCAAAATTAGATATTGCTTTTGTATATTTTCAAGAAGCACAGGAAAGTTTTGATCAAGGTAAAATTACCGATGCTTTTGAATTGTTTAAAACAAAAGTCATCAAATCAATAAAAGATTCGGAAAATGAAGAAGCACGCATAATTTGTTCCAAAACACATTATTACTTAGGCTTATGCTACATGAGGATAAGTAATAAGCAAAAACAAGAAGCTTTAATCCAATTTACAACAGCAGTAGAATTAACGAAAGATGATGATAAAAACAATGATCACTATTTTTGTTTAATTATATTAGAAATACTAAAATTATTGCATTCGCCTGAGTATTCTACTAACTATGATCGTGTAGATAAAGTTATCGAACTTAATTCAACGTATCTTTTGGGTCTTAGAAAAGCGCCCGCTGGATCCGCTGTAAAAAAAGAATTATCAAAAAAAATAGTTACCGAATTCGGATATACTCCGAAAGATATGATTCGATTAATCGATGAATCTTATCTACCAGAAATTGGAAAAATTGAACGTCAAGATGCCGAATTAATGAATAGATTTGTTAAGTCTATCGTGCTAAATGATTTTAAGGATTTTACTTATAAAGAAATTGTGCGAATTTTTACTCTAATCAGTGTAGGATTTAAAATTAAAAGTTTTGTCATGCAAGAAGAAGAATTGAAAAGAAAATTATCGAATGTTGCTGTCGAGATCGGAAAGTTATTAACAAAATGCCAAAAAGAAAAAAATCCTATTGTTCAAAAAGAAATTGCGCGTATGGGAATAGCTTTGTGCTTAATTTTAGAATTGACTCAATTTCCGGCAATCGTATACAAGAGCAAAGCTTTTAAACGCAAATTTATGCCTTATGTAAAAAATGACAAACCACATTTGGACATACCATTAACCATTAGTAAACTTACAAAAGCGGAACCTATTTTTGAATTTGTTGATCCCAAGGATTCAATTATTGATATAAAAGAAGAGCCGTCCTATAAGACAAAAGAAAGTGAAAAAGAACCTATAAAAAAAGAGAAAGTAGAAAAAAAAGTGGAGGTCCAGCAATTTGTAGCGAAAGAGAAGTCACCCGAAGAGAAAAAAATAATCTCTACAAAAGAAAAAAAATCTGAAAAACAAGAAATTTCTGTGTCAGCGCTTGAAAAAAATGCTAGACCTATTCATCTTATCACTACTGAGTTACAAGAAGTTATTAATTTATATAAAACCAAAACCGCAGCGACTCTAAAATCATTCCAAGAATTAAAAAATATTTCTGAATCAAAACCAACGCGAGAAAAAATAGCGCAATTAAATGCTGAATACGAAAAAATGAAAGAAGAATATTTTAAAAATATTCAAAAAATAGAAAATGAAAAAAGAGAAATGAAGGCGTCGAGAAAAAAAGATAAGACTAAATTAAAAAATTTAGATTTAATGCTTCACAAAAAACCAGAAATTGAGAAAGATCACGATGAAATAAAGAAATTGTCTAGCGAAATCAATGATAATTCAAAAAAAGCAATGGATTTTAGTTCTAAATTTAATGTGATAAAAGAAGAATTTAAATTAATGCAAAATTTCGAATCTGCTATTAAATTTGAATTAAAAAAAATGTCAACATTAAATGTCAAAGAAGCAACTGATGTAAAATCTATAGAGTTAGAATTAAAACGAATTCAAAGTAAAATAAATGATGATTTATTAAAAGAAGCGACCAAAAAATTAGATACCATTAAAAAAATCATGCAAAAAATTCAACAATTGACTAAATCTTTTCAATCAGAAGTCATTGTAGAGCCAAAAGTTATAAAAAATATCGATCAAATAAAAATAGAGATGGCAAGCGCTGAAAAAAGAATAAGTCGTCTTAAAAAAGATGTATCAAGGAAGCAAAAAAACATTCAAAGTCAACTTTCAGAAATAAAAAGATCACAAGCTTCAATGAAGCATCAATTAAAAGAATCAAGAAATAATCTAAAAAAATCTATGAAAGAAATAATTTCGGTAACAAATGAAGAAGTGCTGAAAATAGAGTTAGAAAAGAACAATAATGAAGTGGAGCGTATTCGTAATTGTGAAGCAAAGTTAAGTGTTATTTTGAATGAAGAAGATAAAAGTGCAATAGCATCGGATTTAAAAGAAGTTAAGGAAAAACAAGATAAAGCGCTAAATTATGCCACTGAATTTAGTAATATATATAGTGATGTTATGCAAGCGAATAAGAAAATGGAAATTCATATCTCGAAATTGGAAAAGCTCGCTTTAAAAGTAAGTGAATTAAATTATTCGCGTGATATTTCTACAAAAACAAATACCCAAGCCGCTAAAAATCAATTAAACCAATCGTTTAATGGAATAATGGCGCAACTTAAAAAGGATAAAAAAATTATTCAAAAAACGAAAACAGCTATACTCAATTTTGAAAAGTTTAACCAAATATTTTCTAAGGAATTTAGTTTAGCTAAAACAACACAATCTGATGCATTGTTTTCGACATATCAGAAATTAAAACAAGATGTTATCAATACAGAAGATTTGATATTAAAAATTGAATCTGATGCAAATGCAAAATTCAATTCAGCATCACGCCTCATCGAAAAGGATGAGACGTTATTGGAAATTTTAGAAGAAGGTTTAACAGATAATTTAGCTGATTTAAAGCGCCTCCAGTCTTTGCTTCACGATTTAAATAAAATGGTAGTCAAAACGCATGATGATATCAATAAAAAAGTGGAACTAATTGGAAAAATAAGAGAACAAATTTCAAAATTAAATGTCACCATCGATCAAATAGAAAAATACGATGTTGGTATGCAAAAGATTAATATAAATAACATACGTGATCAAATTGATTCTGCAAATAATGATTGTCTAAAAACCGATAAGGATATTGCTCTGCACCAGGAAGCATTTTTAGAAGTTTTAAAAATTAATGAAGACCTATTAGAAATACGCGAAATTTCTCATGAAATCCCTGATCATACCATTGAGATAAAGGGCGGAGCGGTATTGCTTCTTGGCTTATATCGTTATGCAAAACAAGAATATAAAGTTGGAAACATTGATGATGTTGATTTACTTATTTTATCTGATAACCCAAAAGAATTATCCATTCGCCTACAAAAAAATGGTTTTATCGTAGTCGCAGAAGATAAAGATGGAAAATATATTCAATTAAGAAAGAAAGGTCGATCAGGAAAATTTCTCGATGTTACTATTGGCGATAAGACCAAATATGAAGGAGATGAATTTATTACAGGAGCTGCCAGTGGTAAAGCAATAATAGTTGACGATATCCAAGATAAAAATATCGATATTCAAACAGGCATGGGCTTTGGATTAATGTTCAAAAAGGAGTTAAAAGAAGATCCAGATTTTAAAGACAGTCTCGATTCCAAGCAATTGAAAAAAGATTCGAAAGAAAAAATTTACTTTAAAGATTTTCATAATTCCATAGAATATAAAAAATATGTAATTCAAAAATATAATCCAGAAAAACATGAGAAATATTTTAAAAATATCGTGAAATACAAGAAAAAAATGGTTGAAATATTTGGGCCTTCCTGTTTGCATTTAGATAAAGGATCACCATTACTTAAGGATAAAACTAAAGTAACGTATGGAATGATTTTATCCGAGATAAAGCAACATTGTATTGATGAGTTAAAACTTCCTAAGCCTAAAGATCGTAGGATATTTTTAGAAATAAACGCTTTAATTAAATGTTTTGGTATTAATGATGAGGATGTTAAACCTTATTTAGAAGCATTAATAGAGGCAATGATTCAAAAAGAATTTAAAAACACAAGCGATAATGATTTGCAAGCTATTACTTGTCTAGCACTCGAATCAATTAAATTAAAATACAAAGATAATCCATTTCTTTCAGATAAAAATAATCCTTTATTAAGTTCTCGAAAAAATATCGGAACCGCGCAAATGCGAATGGATTTCAAAAAAATAGTTAGGGATTCTTATAAAGATTTTCACATTTCGCAGGTGCCAAAAAATTATTCGCAGTCAAAGCAAATACATTTTAAACCACCCTCTTATGTTACTCGGTTTTCTCAATTTACTCAATTTTCTCAATGTCTTATTACTGATGAAGGAGGAAGGAAGCGACAAATTTCTCCAGAGGAAATTTGCAGATCGCCCCAGGTTTTTAGTCTTCATCAAACTTTAGGCTTTACCCCTGTTAGCAAAGAGCAGTTAATTCAATGGTATCAACAAAATAAATTTACTGAACTCTACCAATTATATTGTCCTACATTAAACGTCAAGTTGGATGATAGGCCTGAGTATTATCAAAGTTTTCGACAATGATAAGTTAAGGACTAATAAACAAAGTACAAAATTTCCTGAGTTTGTTTCATGAAATACTTGTTTATTTGTCTTTTCAATACTATACTGCCGAAAATAGAATTCTTCTTTAAGATAATCCATTCAATCAAACGAAAAAACAAAGCCAAATCATAGGAATTTAAATATGTGGTTTAAGCAAGCTCAATTATTTCAATTAAAAAATATCAAGCATTATTCCCTCACAGAATTGTGCGAAAAATTAAGCGAACTTGAATTTAGAGAGTGTTCACCTTCTATACCCTTCGGCGCAGGCTGGGTTTCTCCCATCAATGAGGAGGGAGCTCCACTTGCACAATCTGTTAATGGATATATCATGATTTGTTTGAGAATTGAAGAAAAAATACTACCTTCCGTTGTCATTCGCCATGAGCTTGATAAAAAAATTAAAGAAATTGAAAATGCAGACAATAGAAGAGTGGGGCAAAAAGAAAAATATTCGCTGAAAGATGAAATTACTATTAATTTACTTCCACGTGCCTTTAGCAAATTTACAGAGGTTTACGCTTATATTGATACCAAAAATCACTGGCTCATTCTCGACACCATTAATAAGAAAAAAACACTTTTTTTTACCTCTGCTTTTAGAAAAGTTCTGGGGGATAATATCTATCCATTTTCTAATAAACTAATTTCAGACATGATGACAGTATGGCTTACGCATGAAAATTATTCTTCTTCTTTCTCAATTGAAAAATCTTGCGTTTTGCAAGGGACAAATCATGAAAGCCGAATTATTCGTTGTAAAGAGCAAAACTTGTTTGCCAACAGTATTCAATTACTGATTAAAGATGGCTGCAAAATTAAACAGCTCGCACTCGTCTGGCAAGATCGTATTAATTTCGTCTTATTGGATGATTTCACTATACAAAGTATTAAGTTTACCGATGAAATCAAGGCTCAAATAAAAGATATGGAAGCGGGGACAAAACAGCAGCAATTTATCGCAGATTTTTTATTGATGACAGAATCATTTGCAGGCTTGTTCAAAGATTTACTACATTTAACGAATGATCCATCAATCGAGGCTAATGATCACTTAGTACCAATGATGCAAAAATTCGGTTCATAGAAATATTTTGATTTTAGAAATGATGTAGGTACAATGATGATTTAAACAATGCATTTATTTCATCAAATAATAATAAAAATAATCAAGGAGATATTCTATGCATCGTAATAAAACCGAAATTCCACGATGCCCCATTTCATTGGAAGAAGTCACTGAAATTCCACCTAGTAATCTTGTATTGTTATCTGACGGCCAATTATATGATAAAACAGTCATTGAAGATTATCTCACGGGAAAAAATAAAAACAGTCCAATGACGAGGCTAGAGTTAACGTCACAAATTGCACATACAGGAAAATTTGCTGTGTATGATCTTATCAATGTTATTAAAGAGCTCCAACAAGAGGTACATGAAAAAGATTTATTAATTCAACACCTACAAAATAAAATCGAATTAGCTCAACATGTATTAAGTAAAAATGACCCTTTGGAAATAAAAAAAAATAATAAACCCATCACCCACCATTTAAAAAGAAAAATTAAAGTAAATAATCATCCACTCGTGAAAACGTTGCTAAATGCTCCCGAAATAAAATCAAATCAAATAAATGAACTAAAAACAATAAAAGAAAATGAGCTAAATAAGTGATGATTATTCATTTAAAATTGAAACGATTAGTTAATAAGGATTTCTCAAAACGTTTGTTTTAAATCCTTAATTTATTTGAATATCCGACATATATAAAAGAAAAAAGAAATTTAAATACAGAATATAAAATTCCAATTTCAATTTTTATATTAACTGATATTGATTTTATAGCAATATTTGGATTATATTCGCTGAGATCACGGATTGGAAATCAAAAATATAAGGACATAACAATGAACTTCAGAAATATAACTCCTCTAGAACGTGTAATAGATGCAAGCGAAGCACTCTATACAATAGGGGCTTTATTACTTAAATGCAGTATGGATTTCTCCTGGTGGGTGATGAAATCAACATACTCTGTCGTATGGACATCAGATGAAGATACCAAAGATGCAGTTTTTCAACATCAAAAAAATACAGAAAAATTAATAAAAGAATTTCAGCAAAAGAAAAATGGTGGACAACTTGCACTAGGTGGTAAATCAACAAACTATTTATTTCGCCCGCGCGATCAGCAAACCATTAAACTTAATAATCTTGGTCGTTTTAATAAAGTTCTTGAAATAAATCCGGAAGAAAAAATTGCCCATGTCGGTGGAATGACTACATTTTACGATTTGTCAAAAGCATCACTAAAGATAGGATTGCTTCCAGCAGTTACACCTGAACTCAGAGGAATTACGATCGGAGGCGCGGTTGCAGGAATGGCAGTTGAGTCATCCAGTTTCAAATATGGATTGCTGCATAACAACATAAGTGAAATGGAAATATTAACTGGAAAAGGTGAAATCCTTAACTGCCGACGCGACAATGAACACAGTGATTTATTTTATGGTGTACCAAACTCTTATGCAACGATGGGCTATGTCATCAGTGCAAAGATAAAGTTAATACCCGCAAGTCCATTTGTAAAATTGACGCATACCAAATTTGATAATTTCGAAACTCTTTTTTTCGAACTCGAAAAGTTCAGCAAAGAAACTAAAAAATATGATTTTATTGATGCCACTATTTTTTCATCGAACCAAATGATAATAACAACCGCCCAATTTGTGAATCAAGCGCCTCATACCAGTAATTACAAACAGAAAGGAATTTACTATAAAAGTCTTCAACAAAATAATGAAGATTATCTTACTACTTGGGATTATATTTGGCGATGGGATGCGGATTGCTTTTGGGCAACCCAAACTAATGATGGAAAACCAACGATATTACAAAAAGCATGGTTCCGAAATTTATTTGGAGAGATTGTTCTTCGCACGGATCGTTTGAAGATGCTTGGGAAAATTGCGGGGGAGTTTCATGAAAACATTATGAAATTTTTTCACTCTTTAACTCCATCAAAACAGAACTCAAAGCATTATCATGAATCCATTATACAGGATATCGGTATTCCCATTGAAAACTGTGCTGATTTTGTCAGATGGGTAGATAAGAATTTAAGTATTTATCCCATTTGGGTTTGCCCTATACTTGATCCAAGTTCTCCAAAAGAGTATCCATTATGGAAATTTAGTGAAGATAAACTGGCATGTGATATAGGAATTTTCAGTGGCAAAAGTTCCAAAACAACTCATGAAAAAGGTTTTTATAATCGTCAGTTAGAATGTGAAATCCAAAAGCAAAATGGCAAAAAATCACTATATTCACGTTCTTACTTTAGTAGAGATGATTTTGAACGAATTTATTATGGTGGAAATGCTTATAATAAGCTGAAAGAAAAATATGATCCAAATAACTGTTTTCCCACGCTTTATGAAAAGTGTGTACTTAACCGTTAAAAATACGCTGGCATGACACGGACGATGAAGACTGGTAAAATTGCTGCAATACTTAAGGGATAGAAGGTTCATATGCTACAAATTCATAAAAAAAGATTTTTCTTTCATTTAACACGCAATATGTTATTTGGATGTATTAGTATCTGCATTGCACTTTATATCGGAATGCTTGGATATCATTTTTATGAACATATGAATTGGGTAGATTCTTTTTCTAATGCATCCATGATCTTATCAGGCATGGGACCGCTCACTCCACTAGTTACGACTAGCGGAAAAATATTTGCAGGATGTTATGCGTTATTCAGTGGCCTTGCCTTTATCGTTTTAGTTGGCATGATGTTTGCGCCAATTATCCATCTTTTTTTTCTAAAAATTCATATTGAAAGTAAAAATGAGTAATAAATTTATCATATAAAAATTAAAAAGGAGCTGTAAATGAGTACTACACGAATACCGAAAGAAGAAAATAAACCAACCGGTTGGGGATCATTTTTTTCTTTTCCGCAATGTCATGTAAAATTAAGAATAATTGGTGATAAACATCATGCTGTCACTATAGAAAGTCCTTGCGATGAACTCGAAAATAGATTGAAAGATCCACTTCCTTCTGCTTCTTTGTTAGAATTAGAACCAACTGCTGATTTAGAGATAACTGAAAAAAATTCGTGGTTTTTTAAAGAAAGCAGTAAAATTGTATATTCAGAACAAAATTTACCTGCAAGAAATGCATGTGAAATATTAAGAGCTATTAGCAAACGGTATTGATAATTATCTTTCAATAACATTTCGTAATATTTGATAATGCGAGCCATTGCCTAACTGCAGAGCAGAACAGCGCTGTGCCATATTTTTTGGTAGACAAAAAGAATAGAATCAGTCAAAGTTTACTTCGGCATCTAAGTCGTTTGTATCGAGATCAATAAAAGGAATATGATGATGAATGGATTCGTCAGTAGAATTTTAATTTATGCGCTGGTCATTTTTGCGATTTTTGGTTTAACTTCGCCACTCTATGCTGCCAAACCACAAACGATTCCTGCGCTTCAACAATGGACAGATGGAACGGGCAGTTTTACTTTCGGATCTACTAATCGAATTGTTTTAAATCAGACAGATGCCGCAACACTGACTACCACAGCGCAAGTTTTTCAAAGTGATATTGCTGCATTGAAAGGTTCTACTTTGCCTATTGTGAATGGTTCTTTATCAACTTTACAGGCGGGCGATATATTTCTTTCTCTAGGTGCGACGAATTCTACCTTGGGAACGGAAGGGTATAACATGGTCATCACTGATAGAATTATTATCAGTGCTCCCGCAGACGCAGGTGCTTTTTATGCAACGCGAACCATACTGCAATTATTAAAACAAAGTAACACGATAGCAGGCGGTACTGCTGTCGATTATCCTCGTTATCCCGTGCGCGCTTTACACGTAGATAATGGCAGATTATTTGTGACTGTTGATTGGTTGGAAAACCACATTAAAGAACTTGCCTTTCTTAAGATGAATATTTTTCATTGGCATCTTGCAGAATGGAACAATTTCCGTTTTCAAAGTGATACCCATCCAGAAATTGTTGCTAAACAATATTATACCAAAGCACAAGTGGCACAAATGATGGCGCTTGCCGCTCAGTATCATGTCACGATCATTCCCGAATTTGAAATGCCGGGTCATATGAATTGGTTATTGGATGTTCACCCCGAATTGGGAGTTGTCGATAATCAAGGAAATGTAAATTCCGATGATTTAGATTTAACAAATCCAGCTTCTTATACCTTCGTAAGCGATTTGTTGAATGAGTGGCTTCCTTTAATTCCCGGACCTTATTTTCATATGGGAAGTGATGAATACATCACAAATTATGCGCCGTATCCTCAGTATACCACTTACGCCCAAGAAAATTTTGGGCCAAACGCGAATGCGCAAGATGTCTATTTACATTTTCTTAATTGGGTAGATGGGATTGTTAAGAGTTATGGCAAAAAAACCTGGGCCTGGGACGATAATAAAACAGGTGGGTCAGCCTTTACACTGAATAAAGATTTCATGTTAGATTCTTGGACTTTTGCCGCGCAAACAGAATTAAGTGAAGGTTTTTTTCTGACTAATAGTGCGCAAGCTTCATTATATTATGTTTGGTATACCGATTGGCAGCCGATGCAAACAGAGCTTTATCAGCAATGGGCACCCAATCAATGGTCCTATGGTAATGCAGGTCCAATAGCGCCTTATGCTTCTGGATTACTCGGCGCAAAAATGGAATTGTGGTTTGATAATAATCAGTGTGAAGAATATTCTATGGCATGGGGCATGCATTATGCCTTGCGCACGATGGCTCAGCAAACGTGGGCTTCTTCACAAATATTTACGCAATATACAGACTTTCAAACATTCTCTGATAACTTAGGACATGCACCGGGTACAACTTTCCCGACGACTTTACCTCCCATCGTCAATCCTAATGGACCTTATACCGCTGAATTAGGTAGTAGTATTGCTTTCAGCAGCGCAGGAACTTCTGCCCGAAATGGCACACTTGCAAAATACAGTTGGAATTTTGGAGATGGCGGAACCAGCACGCAAGCGAATCCAACTTATACCTATACTAAAGCAGGTAATTTTACAGCAGAATTGATTGTCACTGACAGCAATGGGATGACTGCAGGGAATCAAGCGATAGTTTCTATCGTGACGGGAGTCGCAGTCAATATCAGCCCTTCCACTGCAAAGTTGCTTCCTAATGGAACGCAAGCTTTTACGGCAACTGTTACTGGCAGTTCAAATGCCGGTGTTACATGGGCCGCTACCGGTGGTACGGTTTCTAGTGCTGGTTTATATACCGCGCCAGCTGGAACCGGCTCTTATACAGTGACTGCGACTTCGGTTGTAGATAATACGAAATCAGCTTCAGCGGCTATCACTGTTGCGACAGCACCACCTCCTGGTAGCAATTTAGCTTTGAATCAACCCACGACGGCAAGCAGTTCTTACAGTACTGCCTATGCTCCTTCGATGGCAACTGACAATGATCCTAACAATACACGTTGGTGCGCAAGTGGTGGAAACAATGGTGAATGGTTAGTGGTGGATCTTGGTGCCGCTTATACTTTGAATGGAACACAGGTCAAATGGGAAAGTAATGGCGTTTGGCAATATAAAGTAGAAGTTTCAACGGATAATGTTAATTGGAAACTGGTGGTTGATCGAACCGCAAATACTGCTGCAGCACAAATCTATAATGATGCTTTTTCTTCGTCTGGTCGGTATGTGCGTATCACTGCAACCACCAATCAACCGGGACATTGGGCATCCATTTATGATTTTGAGGTTTTTGGTAATTCCACTGTACCACCTCCACCGCCTCCGCCACCACCACCAACCTCAGTTGATTTAGCATTAAATCAACCGACAACGGCAAGTAGCATCTATAGTTCGGCATATAGTGCGGCAATGGCGACTGACAATGATCCTGTCAATACTCGCTGGTGCGCAAGCAATGGTACGAATGGACAATGGTTAATCGTCGATTTAGGTGCGGTTCACAATCTCACGGGTACTTCCGTAAAATGGGAAAGTAATGGCGTTTGGCAATATAAAATTGAAGTCTCTAATGATCATTCCACATGGCTTCTCGCTATTGATCAAACAGCCAATTCGACTGCAGCACAAACTTATAATGATACCTTCACTTCATCAGGAAGATATGTACGTATTACTGCAACAACCAATCAACCTGGACATTGGGCATCTGTTTATGATTTTGAAGTGTATGGATCGTAAGAATATTTCAAGTAGACTACTCGCGGCGTTTGCCGTGAGTGGTTCGTGTTTAACGAAGTCTTGACGGTATCTCCTTTGCAAACTCAAGCTTTAATGTTTACTTTCCAAGCTTCTATCTAGGAGAAAAGTTATGTTTCAATGGAAAAAAAGAGCTTTTATTTCGGGTATATTTGTACTAGCAAGCACACAGGCTTTAGCTGGACAACCGATTATGATTATTACCCCTAACATGACCTCTGTTGATTTGCCTAATTCAGGAACCGCTACGGTAAGTTATACAGTAACTAATAATACACCGCAAAATCAGAAACAATTTAGCATTTTTGCTGATTCAAATATTAGTGATAAGGCGGCAAAAAAAGCCATCAGCGTACAAAACAATACTTGTACTGGCGTAGTCTCTCCACAACAAAGCTGTGGATTTGATATATTATTAACAAGTAATTCTAATTTAAAAAGTAATTTTGTATTATCACCTAAAGTATGTGCCTATAATAATTTGGTGTGTTCAGAGCCTGATGTACAAAACCGCGTACAAGTGAATCTCGTTAATGCCCCTCCTCCTGTACCTTTAAAAGCATACGTATGTGATGGTTCGGATAATTTGGTGTTTGAATGCACAGTTTCGGCTGGCAGTCTTACCAATTGCGTATCTACTGGGTCAGATTTTTCTGATCCAGGATATAGCGCAATTAATGCAGACAAGACACTTTTTTATGTGGTGCAACCATTTACAGATAATATAACAGTCTGTAGTTTTTCTTTGACTGGCGATTTGAATTGTTCTGTTGTTACTGTTCCTGTTCCTATGTCAAACTTACTTTCTGGCGCTATTGCGGTTCATCCTTCCAATCAATTTATCTACGTAGCTGATACGCATAGCCCAAGTAACATTTATAAGTGCGACACAGATTTTAATGTATGTGAAGTCTCCTCCTTAACAATGGATAGGAACAGCGATCTCACCATTGATCCCACCGGGACTTATATTTATATACCTCAATCCAATGGTTCGTTGAAAAATTGTAGTTTTCTGGGAAATGGGGATATTAATAATTCTTGCGTTTTTTCACCTGCACCTGGACCGAGTCAAACTCTTAAAATTGCTATCAATGATACTGAAACATTAGCTTATGTCGTAGGTCAGGGAACACAAGAGGTTTTTTTATGTGAGCTAGCGATAGACGGAAGTCTCAGTACATGTAGTCCACAAGCTTCTGTGCCTGCACATATGTATACGGATATAGCGCTTACTCCCGATGGAACCTACGCTTACATATCGACAGACACTACTATAGTTCAAGGTTGCCCAATTTTACAAAATGGTACATTAGGCGTATGTGTTGAGAATTCATCTTTCTCAGAATCTGGCGGTATTGTTTTTCGATAAGCAGAAGCGCTTATTTCAAGTGAACTACTCACAGTTTTAGCCGTGAGTAGTTGAGTTGATTGATTAAAAAATCCATGTGGATTTATTTGGGCTGATTTTTCTTGTAATTCCTTTTTAAATTGATCCCATATTTTATGATTTAATTTTTCGGGAGCAACATCAACTAAAGAGGGTGTCGGTCTTATCTTCGAAAACCAATGCATTTTAACTGGATCAACTTGTTTCAATAATCCATTATTAAGGACGTAAAATTTAATATGTTGTTGAACATTTCGATCATGCCAATGTTGTTTGACCCATTGTAATTCTTTTACAGTTGCATCACTCAGTTTGTCATTAAACATGCCAATGACAAAATGAATGGTTTTGTTTTTCAAAGTTGCAAAAAATTCTAATCCACCTAAACAGATATTCCATAGAGTTTTAAGACGAAGGTCATCATTGTCATTTTCATGCTGATCAATTCGACCTAAGGGTTCCAAATATTTAGGATTTTTTGATAGAAATGCATGATATTCTTTTAATATTTTTTTATAAGCTTCCGACTGAGTTTCAGTGAGTTCTTTTGATAAAGTTGATGGATATTTAATAACATCATGATATTGATCAACAATACGGGGTAACATATTTTGTTTTTCGGGATTGGGAAATAAAATTGAAAAAGGCCGTTTATCACCAATACGAAAATAATGCTGTTTCAAAGCAATTTCTGCTAATTTCCGCCGATCCTGCGAACAGCCATAAAGCAAATCACCTTCTTGCCAATTCAATATTTTCCAATTTTGTAATGCTTTAATCAGTTGTATAGAAGAAGTAGGTTGAATATTTTTAATTTTCTTAATAGCTTTATTATATGTATCATTATGTAAAATGGTTTCAATGGCTGCGACAAAATTCTTTTCTGTAAAACTAGGCCGTGAAAATAATTTTGATTGTGTGTTGATGACTAATTCACGATTTTTTTCTTCATGCAAAAATGAAATACCAATCTTGGCATTAGAAATATATTCAGCACAAATATGTTGATCACCAAAAAAAGGAATTGCTATCATCGGGGTATTTGTATGAATCGCCTCATTCATGCTGTTACCGCCTGCATGTGTAATAAATAAGTCACAATCCTGCAACAATTCTGATTGAGGTATGGACTCATAAATATGAAAATTTTTAGGTGTTATATTCAAGACGTTCAATTCCTTGATAGGTCTACCCGTAGAAATAATAAATTCATAATCGGGATGGTTAGCATAATTTTTTAATAATATTTCAAAAATGTTATTTACAAAATGTTTTACTGAATCTTCGTGATCCCACAAATTTTTTGTAACAACCGTGCCGAGCGAAAAATATATTATTTTTTTATTCTTCAGTTTTAAATTCTTGATTTTTTTCAAAATCGAATGTTCATTCATATCATTATTCATCTCAGGACGCATAAACACGTAATTTTCCGTATTTTTTCTTTCTTCCTGATATTTTTTTTCATTCATTAATCCTGGCCATGTCCAGATGATATTGTTAAAATCAGAAGGGATAAAAAAACCATCAGAAACCATTTCCAGATGATTGATTAAATCGATATGATATTTTTTTTCTAATAATTCAAAATATTCTTTATTTTGTTCCAAGCTTTGTTGAAACAAAATATTATGTTTATTAAAATTGCCAAGAATGGCGGGTACCGAACAAATGACTGGAATGTGTAGCTGTTTTCCAGCGATAAAGCCTTCCGGAGAAAAAAAATCATAAATAATATAATCACTCCCTTTAGCATTTTCTATTACAGAATCTGTTAACTTGATCGCACGTGGAAATGTGAAATCCATCGGCGCACTACTTTGAATATCTTTTTCATCATTCAAGATGATAATTTTAATCCCACAACTTTTTAGTTTTTCTATTTCAGTTTGTGTCAGATTTACATTTTTCCAACCCGTAATGATCATGGTAATTTCAATGTCTGGATTTGTTTTTTTAATTTCTTCCCCCCATTTTGCTAGAATCTTATAATGCCCATAAAACGGCACAGTAACCATTGTTAATTTAAGCTTTTGTTTTATAGTTGATGCAAACATAAATTTCTCCGAAGAATGTTTTAATGATGAATAGATGTGTTGTCACAATGTTTTGATGCAACAGATGAATCAGAACATTCCAGTCGAGTAAGATAATAATCTTGCGTCCAGCGTGAGCTCGTGGCATCGATAGGAATGATTTCAATATCTTTATCAAGTTCGATATCGTATTTAACAAGTTCTGATAAAGCTGTTTTGAAAACAATCTCATTAAAATTAGCAGCTGCTGGACAAGAACGCTGTCCTAGAGAAAAAGGCATAAAATACTTATCTGCTTCTTTTTTTAAGAAACGCTCTGGCGTAAATTTTTCTGGTTGATCCCAGTATTTTGGATCATGATGAATGCGACGAATAGGTGCGAATAATAATGCACGATTTGACATTTGATATGTTTTATGATGACCTTTATTATCCGTAATATTCATATTGATAGGTTTAGATATCTGTCGTATGATGACTGCTGTCGGCGAAATATAGCGTAAACTTTCTTTATAAATACAATGCAAATAAGGTAAGGCACGTAGCGTAGTAAGATTATATTCTTTAACTTCTTGCAATTCTAAACGAAGTTTGTTTAAAATCTCTGGATTTTTGCTAACATAAATCCATGCTGCCATTATTAATGTTGATAAATTTGCTTCAACTAATAAATTGGAAACACTGCGGGTTTTTTGTAATTTATCTAAGGTATCTTTTCCCTCGGTTATTTTGGCTTTTTCATTGCTGTAATTATCTCCGTGTAAAATATTTTCAGAGAACTTTGCCAGTAGTTTATTGTTCAGCTTACTCATTTCTTTAACAAAATGAGCAAACTTCTCTGTGTTTGGATTTTCTTCAGACAATGCGCATCCCGCCTGACGAATGACTTCTGCATCTTCAAATGAAATCTCAGGAATCCCTAGCACACAATTACCGATAACATTAGCAGTAAAATAGCTAATATTCGTTTGTAAAGAATATTCCAACTTCCAATTTTCTAAGACTTTTTTTATTAAAATGCGACTTTGGTTAAATGTATTCTCAATGGCATGTATATCAGATAAAAACGGTTTAATTCTTTTCCTATTTTCTATCGCTTTTTCACCTTGCATATTGATAATATTTTCTGTGCCAGCCATTTTTTCTATCATTACGAGAGGCTTCCGTGCTAATAAATCAGGATGGGGGCCATTGCCTTGTTTAGTCACCTCCATTATGTTTTTTTTATCCCCCGCCACAACCACTAGCGAATTTTCAAATGGAAACAGGCCAACATTTTGAGATAGACCTTCTGCTGTAGCCTTTTCGTATAGTTCATTTAATGCAAAATGCTCATTTCCTTCATAATAACGTTTCCATTCATCCGTAATCATTTTCGGTGTTAAAGTAAATAAAGCACTTTGTATTCTACTAATCATTTTTTTTCCTCCAATTGATGACTTATCTTAAGAGTAAAATTAAATGATGTGTCCCCGTAGTAGCTACGGGGATCAGCTTCATGCTATATTTTTAAGGATTTATATTATCCATATGAAGAAGAAGTTATGGGACCAAAATTAACTAAAATAAATCCAGAAGCATTGCTTATACGCCATCATGATGGCATCAAATTTATATCGTCCTACAATGATTACAAATCACCCAATAAACAGACAGTTGAATCTTTATCACATTTACCTTTCAGCTTCTATTTGTTAGACGGTCACGGACGTACAAATAGCATTAATAAAGAAGGTGCCATCATTTGCGGTTTTAATTCCGCTGAAGAATCGATTGGAAAATCAATTGTAGACGTAGGTACAAAGGAAAGCGCCGAAAAGTTGATTGAAAACTGCCATTCAGTAATCACAAACAAATCTTCTAAAATATTTGAAGAAATACATATACGAAAAGATGGCTATCAACATCAATTTCTTTCAATAAAATATCCCTGGTATAATGAAAAAGATGAAATAATTGGAATTTGTGGTTTTTCTATTGCGCTCGGCAGACATTCATTGGCAGAGTCACTCACCATACTGACAGAAATAGGTATTTTCAATCATCCCACCAACTATCAACAATCAACTTTCATTTTAAATAACACCATGATGAATAAACTGACAAAAAGAGAAATGGATTGTTTGCATTATACGGTAAGAGGATTCAGTGCTAAACGAATTGCTCGTGTATTAAATATTTCTTTTCGAACCGTTGAAGAATATATAGCAAACATACGTTTTAAATTCGGTGCTTCCTCAAAAGCTGAGTTAATTGATATGGTATTAGAATGAGTCAACGACATAATTTTTTAACCGATACTACGATACCGTTTGCAGGTTCTACTGCTAAGATTTTCGATCTGTATTTCTCTACACCAGACGATATTGATGAAAGAAAATTTTCAGAAAAATATATATCTATGAATCCAGAATGTCCTACTGATTTTAAAAATATTAATTCTATAAACCCTAAGAAAGGAGGAGCAAATATTGGTAGCAATATTTCAGTATACGATAAAAAAGGTAAAAAAATTACATTTACCATTAAACAAGGGAGAAATATAGGACATACCTTAGCAGATATTTTTGGATTTCTGGTGATGAATAGATTGTTACAAGAAAATAAAAGCGATTTTAAAGAAACTAAAAAAACAATCATTGCACCATCATACATGGTTTTTAAAGCTGAAGAAAAGAAGCCAGTGTTAATAGAAGAAGAAACTAAGAAAATTTGGTCCGCGAGTGAATGGTCAGAAGATCAATTATCATTTGCAGCTTGTCAATTATTTGGCTTAGAAAAACGTACATTGATGGCAGGCACCTTTAATAAATATTTATTTGTTAATCTTCGTGCACTAAATGAAAAATGCCAATTAGGGTTAGAATTTGTGGTACTCGCAGCTATCTATACTGCAGATTTTGATCTTCATTTAGAAAATATTTTATTTAAGATGAATACAACAAAAGTTGAATCAACTCACAAATTACAAGTAGATACTTTAATAGAAGAATTTAAAAATATTCTTAAAATGCGTGCTAAATTCACCGAAATAGAATATTTGAATAAACTGATAAATTTGATTCAAGCGCTTCAAGTATTGGGTGTTTATTGCTATTTTCAAAAAATTGATCATGACAATGCATTCAGACACTTTTGCAATTCACACAAAAAGGTTTTATTAAAAGATGATAAAACATCTCCTCTATATTTTTCTAAGCATGGTATCGAAACGCAAGCCACCCTACATATCGCTGAATTAACTGGACTGGATGAAAAAGCTATTGATCAATTGTTATTATCCGATAGTGCTATTAAATTTTTGAAAAAAAATACTTTGCATAAATATATCGATATTATTAAATTATCTGCTGAAATACAATTTCAACATATTCAGAATGCGACATCTTATATGAATATATCGATAGAAGATAAAAAAATAGTTGAATATCAATTATTAAGTCAATTTTATTATTTCATATCTGAGCTAACATTTGAATTAAACAAAGATATGCAAATAGATGCGCAAATTCAATTATTAAAACATCAGATATTAGAAAAATTAATTATCGGCGCAACTTACAAAATGAATGATCTTTATATTCAATTATATGAAAGACTGAAAAAAAAGAAAATAGGTGAATTTACAATAAATCTAACTTGTTTCGAATCTTTTTTATTGGAACAATTAAAAATATGTCACGCCGAATATATACAACGACAATGGAAAAACATTAAAGATCAATATATGAATGGAAAGAAAAAGATGTGCGGAATTTTTACATCATATAGCCATGACTCTCAGGTGTTAATATATCATTTAGAAGCCATTTTTTTGGTTCTCAATAAAAAATCCGAAATGTATAATGCAATATCTTATAAAAATACTTTATTAATAATGATCTTTGATATGACTTCCACTTATTTACTTAACAACAGCCATCGCAGACTTGGCAAAATCATGAGTCAAGAACTCAATGTGTTAAATTTTAAAAAATTGAGCAAGATTATTCAAGATGAAAGGGCTCAAATGACAAGGCTAACAGAAAAAGCAGAAAAATTTAGATTGAAGCGAGATAAATTAAGGAAAGAGTTTCGTCAACATCTCCTTCAAAGAGAGGATTCATCCATAAAATTTTATTCACCAGGAATGTAGTTTTTTTAATAAAATGATTCATAATTAAAAATGAGGATGCTAAATCATCTCAGCCGAGTAAATCAAATCAACGCTGATTTTAATAGCAGGGTTACAATAATCTTGACTGTCTTTGTTGAGAGACAAGTCAAGATTTATTACAAAGCGCCTTATTATAAGTATTGTTTAGTAGATTAAACCCAATCATTTCAATATTACACGCTAATAAACGTAAAAGTGTTCCTGCTTTAAGTGCTGCTATTCCATGCTTGTTATAAGCTTTTTTCATTGCTTGAAAAGATGAATGAAATGCTTCTTCAGATGGATCTGATTGTCTCATGACAGCAGCAAGATCAAAAGGAACCACCATACAGGTAAATAAAGTCGCTGGAATTGCTGCACCTAAAACAGTTGTTGCGAGATGATGTGATGGTCCAGATCCAGGTATTGATTTATCGAGCATAATTTTAAGTTCGGGCGAAGTGACTAATAAACTACTGACAAAAGCCCCATTTCGAATTGCCATTGGAAGCACGCCCGTATAAAAACCTTTTGGTCCAGATTCATTCAATACCCTCATAAATGCTTTGATTGGAGATTCGCAATACTTTTGAGCAGCAATATTTGTAGCTTCGTAAGGATTTGCAAAAATAGCCGTTGCACTGCCTGTAATAAAACCAGCAGAAAATTTTTCAGCTAAATTTGGATCTCTTTTGTTTATCGTTTGTATCTTCGTAAGTAATGTATTCAGCATCCACTCAGCAGCAGGTATCAGTGGTTGCATAGTAAAAATATTTGCAGTAATTCCGCGATAGTAATTACGCTTACGAAAAAAAAAGTTAGAGTGAGATAAATCGCCAGGGGATTTACTTTGCAAAATTTGTGCTCGTTGATAAAGGCTTCTTTCAAAAAATGGGTACCAGAAAGGAAGAATAGACAATGATGCTGCTGATGCCGAAATTTCTTTTCCCCAAGATTCAGTTATTTTTTTCCTTGATTCAGACATACTTAACATTCCTTTTTTACAAAAATTTTTCGGTTACGAAAACATTTTTACATATCTTAATATTAATTATAAGTGTATCACAATGCCAACCCTCTTTTAAAAAGTTTCAAAAGAGGGTTATATATTAATATTTTTTATTCGGGGGAGTGTGTTTTAATCTCCGAGCGAAGTTGAGAGATTGTGGGTAATGTTGGGTTTGCTTTGAATAAATTATTTAAAAATCCTCCACAAGAAGGTGTTTCCGGAGTTGCTGCTTTAATCAGAGCCTTGCATGTTGCATTGGTCGCCAAATCAATCGCCGTTCTTCCAAATTTCGGATAATGTACTTCAGCTTTATGACTTAATAATATTTCAATGCCTTCAATGCTGTTACTCTGCGCTGCGTTCATCAATGCTGTTGTACCATAATTGTCTTGAATATTAGGATCGGCTTTCGCTTCTAATAAAATAGTCAAAACCTCGGGATAATCTTTTTTAAAATCATAAAGAGAAACTTGATGAAGCATGGTCCTACCTTGACTGTCCTTCCTATTTGGATCTGCTTTAGCTTCAAGCAATGCTTTTATACACGGAACTTTTTTAGTGGCATCTTTAGTCTTAAAAGAAGAATGATATCCTGCTAAATTCATAAGCGCCGTCACTCCTAAATAATTCGCAGTATCCAACTCAACTTTAGCATCTAACAAACATTTTAACATCGTGAAATCACTATCCTTAGCAGCCAACATCAAGGGAGTATATCCATCTTTTGTAACTTCAAGATTAGGTTTAGGCAGAACCTTAGTCAAAAAAAATTCTAATTCTTCTATTTTTTTATTTTCAATTAAATAAAAAAGATCAGCTTTTTGCAATTTTTGTTGATTATGTTGATTAATTTTTTCATGAAATTCCCTATAACTTATCATATTGTTACTCCAATAGTTAAAAACGTCATCTTTGTGTTAAATAAATCAATTGCAAAGTTATATAAAAAATATAACATTGGCGAAGAAAAAAATACTTAATAGTTAATTATCTTTGAATAAAGCATTAACTTAAATATTTTAAAGCTACCATTATTAATAATACATATTTAATTTTTTAAAGGAATAAATAAAATGTATAGCAATTCCAATCTAACTTATAATTCTGATGCTGATTCTTCATCTAGTTCGAATAATTTATTGTTTTTTCTTTTTTTTGCTACTATAAGTATATTTGCAATTGCAAGACTCGCTGAGTCAAGCAATCGACTGAATTATGAAAGTCGTAGTACGCGAATAATAGCAGGTTTATTGCTATTTTTTACTCGTATGATGCATGTGAAAAATGAAAATTTAGAAATTCCTGATGCCAAAAAAACATTAATCACAGTAGGCCCTCATCGAACTGGTTGGGAGCCATTTGCTTTAGCCTCAGAAATGAAGGGTACGGCACCACAATTTCTTGCGACAGATGCTTTTAATTTTATTCCCGGCATTCCTCAATTTATGAAAATGTTTAAAGCGATACCGGTAAAAATAAATCGCATTAAAACCGAAAGTGGCAAAAGTGCCAACTCAAGTGCGATAGAACAGGCGAGTAAAGTTCTGAGTGATGATGGTTGTGTTGCACTTTTTCCGCAAGGTAATTTTTCAAGAATAGATCAGGCGCCGCCGATCGTTTATCCGGGCGCAGCTAGGATTGCATTAAAAAATAATATACCTATTCTTGTTGTTAGACTAGATGGTTTTTGGAGTTTACAAAATCCAATCATTCCTTTATGTATTCGTAATAGTATTTCTTATCGTGCATTTTTTTCTTTGCTTCATATGAATAATATCAGTGTCACATTGTGTTCTGTCATCGATTTTCATTTAAGACCTGAGAATGCGCATCTCACTGATGAAGAAAAAATCGAAGAAATATGTGCAGAACTTTATGCTTACTATCGTCATACAGAAGATTTAACGAAAGAAGAAATTCATTCTATTAAAACAGAAATATCTCATAAAACTCATCTTTTAACTTGGAATAATGCCAAAGAAAACAACTTAAAAGAACTGAATAACTTAAAAAAAGAAGATACGGAAGACAAGTCTATGATTGCAACGAAAAAGAATCGATAAATATAGATTTAATTAATTTTTTATTTATAATAACATCAACGATAAGGATATTTATCGTTCTATTATACGATAATAAATAGAAATAATTATTACAACAACTAAGGATTTAATAATGCCAATAATAAAAAATGATGATGGTTCATCCACAATTTCAGGAAAAGAGTACGATCAACTACATGCATTGCAAAAACAAATTGAAAAAAAAGAATCTATTTTAGGTATCGTTAAAGAAATTGATTCTGAAAATTTAAAAATCATTTTAGATTGGCATCTGCCCTATATCACAGATGATTTACATAACACAGACTATCTTAAACCAGTTCATATAGCGGCGAAATACGGCAACTTGATTGCCACGATAGAACTTGCTGCCTTAGGCGTAACATTTAATACATTTTCAGGAAGTTATGGAGAAAGTCCACTGCATTTTGCCGCAGAATATAATCATCCTGAAATAATCGAATACTTAGTCAAAGGAAAACATCTCCCCATTGATATTACAACAAAAAAAACAGACTATTATGATAGCAAAGCAGTGACTCCACTATTTAAATGCGCCGTGCGTGGATCGATAGCAGCCGCCACAAGATTAATTTCATTAGGCGCTAATGCAAATTATCAAGATTCAAAAGGTAGCACCCCACTACATTATGCATGCGAATATGGTTTTTTCTGGGAAAAACCAGAAGTTGTTTTTCAGTTTATCAGCATGTTGCTTGAAAAAGGCGCTGATCCTACATTAAAAGGTCACGATAATCTTGGTTATATAAAAACGCCGATTGAAATGATTAATAAAAATGAAGATCGTATTAAAATGCAGCAATTACAAAATAAATTTTATCCGAAACAGATTTCACTCATTCCAATGTTTAAGAGAGAAGATAAAGCGCCTGAATCTACATCAAATTCCGAGCCAAAAATGGAAATTGATAAGAGTTTTGCAAGACCAGGTCAATAAGTGAGGTAAATTCCATTACAATTAAATGTGATACCTGTCATGCCAGCGTGTTTTTATGCCACCTAGAAACATTGCTGGCAGGCATCCAAGGGGCTTTTGTTAGATACCGATTAGATGTCAGCCAGCGGACCAAGAAAAACAATAAATAATTATTGTTTTTCCATAATTAATTATATATAAACACAATCCGTCCATATTGCACTACATTACATATACTACTATGATTAACATTTAAAAAATTTTAAAAAATTATTATAAAACAAGAAAAAGGAATTCTCATGCAATCCCAACAAGAATTAAAAAGCAGAAATGAACAAATTACGTTACTTTTGAAAACGATTTTTAAACATCCCACAGAAATAGAAAAAATCAATTCTTTATTTTATTCATTTACTAAAGAATCAGGACAAATTGCCTTATTTACAGCAGACTATCAAAAAAAAATTGATGAATACATCATACTGAAGCTATTAACAAATGATGATGGGATTGATTCTGAAATTCAATTGCTAAAATCACATGGCTTGATTTCCCCAGATGCCGAAGAAATTTTTTATACTTCACAAAAAAATGGTTGCAATTTAAAAAATATTTACGCGAAATTTCCCGAAGCATTGCAACAATTTATAGTAAATATGGCTAAGGATAACTTTACTGCAATATCAAATAGAGAAGTTTTTTTTAATCTATTCAATCAAATATTTTCTTCTCCTGAAATCAGTATGCTCGCAGCCCCGCATTTTGCGAAATTAAATTGGGTGCGTTTTGGTGCGAACGGCGCATGTTCTGAAAGATGGTCGACATTAGCTGATGCGGTGATTCGTCAGAGTAATTTGCATAAGCATCACCCGCAACTTTTATTAAAACCCGCAAAGGTTTCTGTAAAGATCCCCGACACTTACCATTTTGATAGTAAAGAATGGAAATTGGAGTGTTTATTAGGAAGAACAGTTCTTTTTAAAAATTCCCATAATAATATGGTAGCGTTTAAAATCCAAAAAAAGGATGAAAGTGAAAAAGAACTTCAACGAGAATTTCATACTGCTTCTTATCTTAAAAAACATGCAAATGTCATAAAATTACAAAGCGCAATTCACGAACCAAAAGCAATCGTTGCTATTCCTGATATGAAAATTTGGTTAAATGAAAATGCTTTAACAACTGAAGAAGCAAAACAACTTTCGCTTTTAGTTGATTTTAATAAAACTAATATGGCTTATATCTATGAGGTGCCGCAAAAGGAAAATGGTTGTTTTACCTATTTACATGATATTACTATTTCAGATCAGGATTTTAGAAAAGCAAATCGAATTATTGTCAACGATTTAATTCGACTATTAAAATATGGATTTTATTATCATCAACTTGCAGATATATTTCATACACAAGATAAATCTCGTTATGATAAAGGTCGATATCGAATGTTTGTCAATCTCATTAATAAAACCAATTACGGTAAAGGACGTTTAGATCAATGGCTGAAGGCAGTCGAATGGTGCAATTTACGTAAAACAGGATTAGTTGATTGGGGTGACTGGATTCCATTGGCAGAATTATTCAATAATCAAAGTGATTTTGTTCGTAACAATTTTGGGATTCCTTATTCTGGTAGATGGGTGCATGTTCTGACTCCTGAAGATAACATCGGCAATCTTGCTCTCGTTAATACGATTGCTGAGTATTTATTTGTTTTGGAACTTTGCGCCGGACGTAGAGGTCGTATGCTAAGCCAAATCCATCCCGAATCCCAGAAAATAATTTGGGCAAATTTGGCTGAGCTAATGCTAGATAATTGTGCGCAAGCGTTAGGTATATTTTTTAATATTTCAGAATATAAAGTCCGTGATATTTTAACTCAATGGATCAGCTTAGATAGATATGCTGAACAAATGCAATTTTGGATGACGGATCAATACATTCCTTATGTTGCAAAAGACACTCCTTTTCCTTCTTCATTATATGGACCTGAAGTCGATGCATTGAGTGTAATTGCTCGATATCACTGGGGTACATTTAATGAAAAAACAGGTTGTGCTTGTAATGAAAAAGATCCGGATCTAGGGCCTTATAATGGACAATTTCCTATTAAAGAAGAAGACAAGCTTTTCCACGTGGTCGCTATTTTCCTGCTTATTATTCAAAATCAGCACGATTTAAATTTAGAAAAATTAGCCCAATCTGATAAAGCTATCTCAGAAAAAGATTATTTTGAAGCTAAAAAAAGCTTAGAAAAATGCAATGAATTATTCAAGCAGGCTCCACGCAAGCACGTAAAAACATTGCATCGTTTAAACGAATTAATGAAAGAAGAAAAGCCTGGGCAAAAACGAGATGAATTGAATCAGTTAATACAATTTCATCGAGATGGACTAACAAAATATTATGGCAATAAATGGCTTAGTTGTTATCGAGCCAAATCAGTATCCAAAGATATTACTCCAAATAATCATGGCCTAAAAAAAAGAAAAAGTTGTCTTTAGGATACGTCGACGATCCATTATAATTGTACCCATATCAGGATATAAGGACATTCCTATGTTAAATACACGTTGCTGCATTGTCGGCGGTGGTCCTGCCGGGATCATGTTAGGATTTTTATTGGCAAAAGCTGGGATTGATGTCACTGTATTAGAAAAATATCCTGATTTTTTTCGAGATTTTCGAGGGGACACTATCCATCCTGCTACTTTAGAAATTTTATATGAACTTGGTTTACTCGATGATTTTTTAAAACTGCCGCATAATAAAACTTATCAATTGTCGGGGGAGGTTGGTGGGAAGAAAATACAAATGGCGGATTTTTCTCATCTTAAAGTGCATTGTCCTTTTATTGCTTTTATTCCACAATGGGATTTTCTCAATTTTATTGTGAAAAAAGCAGCACAATTTCAAAACTTTCATTTATTAATGCAAACTGAGGCGACCGATCTTATTGAAAAAGATGGGCGTATTCAAGGTGTGTGCGCAAAAAATCCGAATGGAAATGTTGATATTTCTGCTGAGTTAGTGATTGGTGCCGATGGTCGGCACTCACTGGTTCGAGAAAAAAGTGGATTAGCCGTAAAAACATTGGGTGCGCCTATGGATGTTTTATGGTTTCGAATATCGCGCAATACCACTGACCCTAAACAATCTTTAGGAAAAATTGACATGGGTCGTATGATGGTGATGATTGAACGCGGAGATTATTGGCAATGTGGATTTTTAATACGTAAAGGTGAATTTGATCATATCAAACGTGACGGTTTGCATTCTTTACGTGAAAATATTTTGCAGCTTGCGCCTATATTGCAAGATCGGATTCAAGAAATACAATCATGGGATGATATCAAATTACTGACAGTCACCGTGGATCGTTTAGAGAAATGGTATCGTGCAGGGCTTTTATGTATCGGCGATGCCGCACATGCCATGTCTCCCATTGGTGGTGTGGGAATTAATCTTGCTATTCAAGATGCAGTTGCGACTGCTAATATTTTAATTCCTGCATTTTTAAAAAATTCAGTACAAGAAAGTGATCTTGCCAAAGTGCAGAGTCGACGATTATTGCCGACTAAAATCATTCAAAAAATTCAAGTATTCATTCAAAATCGCGTGATCGATTCTGTTTTAGGAAATGCTAAACACCCTAAAATTCCTTTTAGTATTCAGCTCATGCAAAAAATTCCTTATTTACAGAGAATTCCTGCATATATCATCGGCATTGGTGTGCGGCCGGAGCATGTTGAATAATAAATAGCCATATTAGTATGCTATAATATTTCAATATTATAGGGACGATATTCTTATGACAACACATATGGATTTATGGCCTGAGTTAGAATATACCCAATTTAAGTCCACGGGATATTTATTACATAGAATTGTGCAAATTATTGGTAAATTGAAATTAAATACCCCTTTTGAACCGCACTGGTCTAATGTTCCCCTATGGTTAACAGCCAGAGGTTTAACCTCTGGATTGATTGCTTATCAATCCGGTGTGTTTTGCGTCGAACTTGATATGCTTGATCACAAAATTATTGTCACGACTAGTTGGGGAAAAATGAAGAATTTCGCAATTGATTCTATGTCGGTTGCTGAATTTACCCATCAATTTTTTAGTCTTTTAGAACAATTGCACATCAATCTAAATATTAATCTCATGCCGCAAGAAATTCAAAATCCTATTCCATTTAATCAAGATACGGCTTCGCGACATTATGATAAAACATTAGCGAATGCGTGGTGGAGAATTTTATTAAATACTTACTGTGTTTTACAAAAATATCATTCACATTTTTCGGGAATAAATCCGCCTATTGGATTAATGTGGGGAACCTTTGATTTGCGCGACGCACGATATAATGGGAAACGAGTACCCACCACTGGAGACAATGCAGGATATATCAGACGCAATGCAATGGATGAAGCTCAAGTGGAAGCAGGATTTTGGCCTGGGAATGAAATGTATGAAAAACCGGCGTATTTTTCCTTTATTTATCCAGCGCCCGATCGTATTGAACTTAGTCAAATAAAACCAGCAAAAGCACGTTGGGATGCAAAATTAATGGAATTTGTACTAGATTATGATGATGTGCGAACGTCATCACATCCTGAAAAAGATTTACTTGCATTTTTTGAATCAAGTTACAAAGTTGAAAGTGAACTGGCTGGATGGAATCATGAGTATATACGGAAAGGCGAGCCGGTATAAAAGGAATCTAAAGATATGGATAGTCTTCATGCATTCTTCGAACAACAAAGTCATAAATTTCCTAACAAAATTGCCTTGATCTGTAATGGCATAGAAATGACTTATCGTGAAATTGAAGAATCTGCGAATCAATTCGCTCATTGGTTAATTGCTAAAGGAATCAAGCCTGAGGATAAAGTGGGTGTCCTCATGGATCGTTCGCCGGATTTGTACATTAGTATGTTAGGAATATTGAAAGCAGGTGGCGCTTATCTTCCCATTGACTCAGAATATCCGGCTGAAAGAGTGAAATATATTTTAGAAGATTCAAATCTCACCTTATTGTTAACTTCGAAAATACATCCAGCCGAAGAATTTCAATCTGATAAAATAATAGAAATTCAAAAAATTAAACCACACCTAGTCCAGCAATCAAAAGACCGTCCACAATTTTCAGGTTTTTCTCCTGATAACGTATGTTATGTCATTTATACTTCAGGCACGACAGGTTTTCCTAAAGGTGTGGCTATTACGCATCGCGCAGTAACAAACTATCTGCAATCGGCATTGAAAATTTACGGTATGACTGATCAAGATCGAGTTTACCAAGGATTTACCGTGGCTTTTGATGCATCGATGGAAGAAATTTGGCTCGCTTTAGGAAGCGGTGGGACATTGATTACAACGGCATCGAGCAAAGTGCAAAAAGGAGCGGCCTTAGTTAAATTTTTAAATTTTCATAAAATAACTTTATTTTCAACAGTGCCCACCATGCTTGCAATGTTGGAAGACAAAATTCCTTCTTTACGTGTATTAATTCTTGGCGGTGAATTTTGTTCGGAGGAGTTACTTGCGTCTTGGTTTCGGCCTGATCTTCGTATATTTAATACTTACGGTCCGACTGAGGCGACCATTATTGCCACTTATCAAGAATGTCGACCCCATCATCCAGTCAACATTGGAAAACCCTTACCAAATTATGAAGTTGTCATTTTAGATAAACAATTAAAACCGGTGATGGCGGGAGAACAAGGAGAATTATGTATTGCCGGCATTGGCTTAGCAAAAGGTTATATTAATAAACCGGAATTAACCGCAGAAAAATTTATTCCATATCCACATGATTTGACTAAGCGACTTTACCGTACGGGAGATATTGCATCCATAACAGATTCCGGAGAAATAGAATATGTTGGACGTATCGATGAACAAGTAAAAATTCGCGGTTTTCGCGTTGAACTTTCTGAAATAGAAAACGCTTTAAAAAAAATACCAGATGTGCGTAATTCCGTCGTTGTAGAATCTCAGGAATTACATGCATTAATTGGTTATGTGGTGCTGAAAAATAATTCCACGCTGACCTCTGATCAGATGACCAAATTCTTACGTAAACAGTTACCTCAATATATGATTCCTTTAACAATCATTATACTTTCTGAATTTCCTAAAATGATAAATGGTAAAATCAATAAAAAATTATTACCTCCTCCAAATATAAAAGAAATTGAGGCGAGCCATCAATATCAAGCACCGACAACTCACCTGGAGAAGAAAATTGCTGCGATTTGGGAAAAAGTATTAAATGTTTCATCCATCTCTATTAATGCAGATTTTTTTGCTGACCTCGGCGGTCATTCTCTAGCTGCAGCCACTGTGATTTCTGAAATGCGGATGGATAAAGAAATGCGTACGGCTTCATTAATTAATATCTTTGAGAATCCGACCATAAAACAACTCGCAGAACAAATACATGATTCAACGCAGCAAGAAGAAACAAAAAAAGTGCATTATTATGCAGGACCTAAGAGTATCTTCGAAAAAATTCAATATTATATTTGTGCTTTTTTTCAAGCATTAATCGCTTTAGTGCTTGTCACTATTTCTCCCTGGCATTTTTTAATTATTACAGTCATTGTATTTACATTTACGATGAATGCAGGTTTTACCTTAGAGCAAATTATTTTATATTGGCTGGCTTTTTTATTTTTGTTAGAACCCGGGCTTATTGTTTTTAGCATCGCTGTCAAATGGCTAATCCTAGGAAAAATAAAACCAGGCCAACATAAATTATGGAGTTGGTATTATTTACGTTGGTGGGTCGTCAATCAATTACAAGATCTTGCACCAATTGATCATTTGGTCGGTAGTCCTTTTATTATTCTTTATTGTAGAGCAATGGGTGCAAAGATCGGTAAAAATTGTTATATCGGCACCGATCAGTTTAGTTCTTTTGACTTATTCAGTATGGGAGATAATTCCAGTATTTGTGCCGACGTTATTGCCTCAGGTTATAAGGTGGAAAATGGTTGGTTAAAAATAGGTGCAATTACCATTGGACAAAATTGTTTTGTCGGTGCAAATTCTGTATTAAGCATTAATACAACTCTTGAAAATAATAGTAAATTAGGCGAGCACTCTTTACTTTCTGCGGGACAAACCATACCAGAAAATGAAAGCTATATTGGTTCTCCATCTCGACCCGGATTTATCAAACTTTCAGAAGATAACATCCAACCACTTCCCAATTCTTACTTAAAAAATTTTTTACTATGGCTATGTCAATATTCACTATTAATGCTTTTAGAATTTACCTATGTAATTGCAGCGCTCCCGGGTATTGTGATGATCGTTTATTTTTCCTATATACAAAAAAACTATTTTAATTGTATTTGGGCGATACCGCTTGCGGGATGTCTATTTATCATTTTATTAGTTTTGCAAATTTCGCTCTTAAAAAAAATTTTTGGTCCAATCAAACCAGGAAGTTATTCAATCAAAAGTTTTGGTTATCTGAAAATATGGTTTGTTGAACGATTATTAGGACTGAGCTTAGGAGCGATGGAAGCGCTTTATGGCACCATATATACAGCTAAATGGTTTCGTTTAATGGGTGCTAAGGTTGGTAAAAACTCTGAAATGGCAACAGTCAATTTTAGTCTTCCTGATATGATGGAGATTGGTAAGGAATGTTTTATTGGTGATAGTGCGATATTATCTCCTGCGCGTATTTTTCAAGGCTATATTCATCTGCATCCTGTACATATTGGAAATCATGTATTTATTGGCAATGGTGCAGTTATTCCCGCTGGGGCAAGACTTAGTGATGATTGTTTAATTGCTTCAGCATCATTATCACCAATCGATGTACCAGAAAATAGTAATTGGCTGGGAACGCCTGCTGTCTTTTTACCTCAGCGCGATATTCATTCTGGTTATTCCGCAAGTGACACTTATAAACCTTCTTTTAAATCTCTTATCATTCGTGGCATTATTGAATTTATTAAAATATTTTTACCTGCAGCATGTGTCTATTTAATTTTATCTTTAGATGTCATGACATTTGTATATTTGAAAGATAAATATTCTTTATTATTTGCCATTTTAATATTTCCACTTTTTTCAATTTTATATGTGCTAGCTGAAGTTTTTTTAATAATATTTTTAAAATGGATATTGATTGGTAGATATCAAGAAACTGAAGCACCCATGTGGAGTTCTTTTGTTTATCGTAGTGAATTAGTTACTTCTTTATATGATAATATAGTTGTTCCGCTTTTTTTAGAAGCCTTCTTAGGTAGCCCTTATATCGTTTATTTTCTTCGTCTTTTCGGGGTCAACATTGGCAAATATGCTTTTATCAATACGCCTTATTTTTCTGAATTTGATTTAGTAAAAATCGGGAATAGCGTATGTTTAAATAAAGACTCTACGATACAGACGCATTTATATGAAGACAGAATTTTTAAGATGTCGACGATAACAATTGCAGATGGTTGTACCGTAGGAGATAGATCTATTTTACTTTATGATACGGTGATGCAAAATCATTCTTCCTTAGGTAATTTATCACTTTTAATGAAAGGAGAAATATTGTATCCTTCGAGCGATTGGGAAGGTATACCTTCGAAAAGAGTTTACCGATCAAAATTTTAGTGCTAAAACGTTTCCTGCGAAATAACGCAAATGAAATCTCAAAACAGCCATTATCATCAGAATTTTAAATTAACAAACAACAGTTTAGCGGTTTTTTTATGAAAAAATGCAGAAATATTAATTTTTTACCTAAAGATGCGACTTATGACGAAATGAACTCCCCTGTTGGTACATTAACAATTATATCATCAATCAAAGGGTTGCATGCTGTGTTATGGGATATTGATCGTGAATTTAAACAATATGAAAAAATTATTAATAATCTTTCTCAGTCTAAAAGTGAAAAGACAATCGTGCAAACAAAAAAACAATTAGACGAATACTTCCAAGGTAAAAGAAAAATATTTGATTTGCCGCTTGCTATCAATGGAACTGATTTTCAAATTCAAGCTTGGAATCAATTAACTAAGATACCATACGCCACTACAATTACCTATGCTGAACAGGCTGAGAAAATTGGCAACAAAAATAAAGCACGAGCAGTAGGGCTCGCAAATGGACTTAACCCAATTTCCATTATTATTCCTTGCCATCGCGTGATTGGAAGCAATGGACATTTAGTTGGTTTTCGCGGAGGCCTTGAAAAAAAGATGTTTTTATTAAAATTAGAACAAATAAAATAAGAGGGGTATATGCTAAACCATAGAGAATCAAAAAAAATTCCAACGACTACGGACACTCCTAATATAGGAAGTCGTCTTCTTGGTACATTTGTAGGAGGCTGGACGGGGGCTGCTGCCGGCGTACGAAGATCACATCAAATATGTAAAGATACAATCGATATTTACCCCATTGGACCAGTTGTATATCTCCTTGGAGTTATTGGAACTACTGTGGTTACTGCTCCTTTCCATGGTATTAAAGGAGCGATCACAGGTGCTACTCATGGATTAGTTGCCTCCACAAAATATCCTGCGATGGTAGAAAATAAACGCAATGCAAAAGAAATTCAAGAACACTTTACTAATATGAGCCAACATTTCTACTCATTTACAAATACAACAATATTAACAGCAAAAGAAGAAAAACGATTTTCTGATTATTTGAATATACATTCTTCTAGTAAAAGTAGGAGCATGGAAAAAAAAGCGCAGGAACTCAATTTAGCTTTTAATCAATACCTACAAAACGTCCAAAAAATTAAAGACACTAAAAATCCACTATTTGTTTCGGAAGAAGTATGGGACTTTGTAGAATTTAAAAAATTTGTAGATGAAGCGAGAAAAAATGGTACTCCAATTGGATGTAACAAAAAAGATATCACTTTTAAGCTTCCAGAAAAAATTTATACGTTTGTCCAATGCGCTAGAAATTGTATTCGTGACCTACCGCGAGAATCCGTAGAAAATTCTTCAAAAAATAAAAAATCAACTTCAACTGAAGATATGCTAACTCATCTTACTTCGGTTTCTAAGGATTCCACCACAGAAAATTCTGAATTTGTAATTGCTCCCCCTCCAACAAATCCTTATGCTGAACTGTCACCAGAACAGTATCATCAATTATTTCCTCATCTAAGTATTAAACCTTCAGCACCGCCAAAAGAAGTTGGCCATGTTCCACACGCTGAGCCTAAAGTAAAACGCTCAAATTCAGAACCAGATATCCTTTTATCAAAAAATTCATCGAGTCATTTCCATAAAAAAACTATACGAGATAATACTTCATTAGACATACCAAAAAGAAAGACTGTTATTTTGGCTTGAGGATATTCTTCAAATAATCTAAAGTGATTCTCCAATGATGATTACCGTACATTAACAAAGGAAATTTAATTATTGAAAAAATTAACTTTTTATATTATATTTCTTCTCAAATTAAAATAATAAGAAAGGAAAACAGCAGATGCTCCATAAAAATAATCCTTCCAAACATGATCCAGAACAAAAAGAAAGAAAAATTGATAGAACGAGAATATCTGTATACCCTAATTATAATAGTTTACAATTTTATAAAAACATCTTTAACGATGTAAGGAAATTTATAAATATCGTTGTTTCAGGAAATCAAAATACAGCTGAGACATTTTTAACTTCGATTGAAAATCAAAAACAACTTTCCATTATTTTATCAAAAAAAACCTCCGTGACCGATAATTCTGGAAGACAGTTTAGAGAGCTTACCGCTTTTCAATACGCGTTGTGGGCGCTTGATATAGGCATGTGGCAAATGATGTTAAAGTATATTCCATCGGAGGTGGCAAAAACGCAAATAATAGATCTTGAAAAAAATGGCGTTTATTATAAAAAAGCTGATGGAATCATTGTTAAAGGTGAAGAAATATTTGATTATTCAGTTTTATTATACGTATACGATGAATACTGCAGAGGACATTACGATAGCTATCCTCGTGATGCATACGATTTATGGAAGAAGATTGCTAAAGAACAAAGAATGGTACCTGCACACTTTGCAAATTTCTTTTGTGGTAATCAATCTCACCACTTTTCCTATATTACGGAAAATAATGATAAACAAAGAGTGGTTGATTGGTATGAATATCCCTATGGAAAATTTAGTGGCATCGGTTGTGTGGGAAGCATGGGACCTCCAAAGATATGGCGTTGCATGAATGACCATGACTCTTTAATGCATTTAGCTAAATCAAATCATGAGAATTATTTAAAACTCAAAATGGAACAACTACACCTGGTCGAATCTATACCTACTCAAAAACCCGATTCAATCAGACCGAAATAAGTTAGCTATAATATGGGTTTTTAATAGCTTCAGCTTCTTTCATTGCAGACTCGAAGCAACACAAACTACTTTGCGTTGCTATCATTGATTAATAAAAATAACCGACCAGCATTTAATGTTTTTACCATTACCGCTTGTCTATCCTTCAATGGACTACGTATTCCCCATCTTCCATTCATATAACACCGCGGGACAATTTTCTTCATTCTCTGAACCATCATTAAATTCAATTGCCAGAAATCCATGTCGTTCATAAAATCGTCTTGCTCCAATATTCTCCTGGAATGTATAAAGCTGAATTGGAGAACCTAAAATCGATTTTGCCATTTTAATCATTGCAGAGCCGATTCCATGCCCAACTGCTGAAGGGAGAATATAAAGTTGTCTGATTCTACCAATTCCTTCGTGTTTTGTTAATGACATCATTCCAATAATAGCTTTATTTTCTTCAGCAACGATCACATGTTCATTAAGAAGAAGATCTTTGCAAATCCACTGATAAACACTTTCGTCCGAGTGAACTAATGGAGCAAACGCAACTAATTTTTTACGAGAGGTTAGATAAACATTTGCAATGTCATTAGCATCCGATGTAGAAGCTTTTCGTAGTATTAGCTTATATGTCATTTTGAAAGTTGACCTTCAAGAATCAAGATATTTTTCTATTTCCAGCTTGATAATTTATTATTTTCAAAAATCAAAATATTTGGACTCATACCTTCATATTTCAATTCGGTAATTTCCGTTGATTCAGTTTGGAGAGTATTTTGCAACGTAGGTTTGTCACAAACAGATTGTACATAATTCATGGTATCACCAATCTGAATTAGGTTATTGCAGAGCTTAGTTGATTGAACATTTTTTTCTTTTTTGCCACCTAAAAAAATATTGATGTTAGCAACGCGTCCACGGTCATGCAAAACTGTCATCTTTGTCATGTTATTATCGGAAGTGTTCGTTATATAATATATCCATTCACCTGAAATAATTTTCGTATTTGTAAAGTTATTCGATGAAATAGCTTCTCCACATCGCTCAGTTACTTCCTGGATAGAATCACCGGCTTTTAACATGCTACCATTATTCGGGCATGTTAAAGAAAAAGCAGAAATCGGCATCAAAAGACTGAATATTATGATTAAGTTACGCATTATTTGCGACCTTCGCTGTAATAGATCTAGAAAAATACCATAATGCAAAATCATTTTACAATCAATTTGTACTATTTAAGGCTTTGGCTTGGTTATATGCTTTGTTAAATGATGCAAATCAGGCTCCGATTGTGAACGTTTAAAAAAGCTATGCTGTTGCCCCGAGCGCACATCAGATGCTGATGTCGTACGGACTCGAGGTTTGGTATTAGGAGTTGATCCTGATGACGCTTTTAATTCATTTGGTAGTTCTTTTTCTTTCGCGGGAGATTTCTGCGTTAAAAAATGATTTTTTGCTTCACGTCCTACTTCGCTCGCAGCGATAGCACGTTGGTCATTGAGTACAATGACTACATT
>JABDEN010000012.1 GCA_013287025.1 Gammaproteobacteria bacterium
CCTTGTTTTCTGAGATTAAACGCACAAATAATTCTTCGAGGCGATTGGTTTTATTACGCATGCTATTCACTTCGATTTGTTGTGAAGAGAGAATGGCAAATAAATCATTTAAACTTTGGTGCTTATAAATTTCAACTTCTAAAGTTTCTTGATCCAGTAATCGATAATGAAAATCCGGCATCACCGGCAGTTTTTCGATAGGCTTTGTTAAATCTAAAATGATGGTTTGAACATGTAAACGATTAATCAATGCTTTCATATTCGATTTTTCAATTAATTCACCGTGATCAATGATCGCGACATTTTTGCAAAGCTGTTCTGCTTCTTCTAAGTAATGTGTTGTTAAAATAATAGTAGTACCATCATGATTCAATTCTTTTAAAAAACCCCACAAGGTATGTCTTAATTCAATATCAACCCCAGCTGTGGGTTCATCGAGAATTAATAGTTTTGGATTATTGGCAAGTGCTCTTGCAATCATTAATCGACGTTTCATTCCGCCAGAGAGACGCATTGCAGGGTGATGCCTTTTTTCCCATAAGTCCATTTTTTTTAAATAAAGTTCTGCGCGCTCTTTCGCAATAGCGCGTGGTACACCATAATATCCTGCTTGATTCACCACGATATCCATTACTTTTTCGAAAGGATTAAAATTCATTTCTTGCGGGACAACGCCGATGCAAGATTTTAAATTTTCTAATTCCGTATCAATGTCATATTGAAAAACATTGATGGTGCCAGAAGTTTTATTTACTAAGGAACATAAAATTCCGATGGTGGTAGATTTGCCTGCGCCGTTTGGGCCTAATAATGCAAAAAAATCTCCTGGGCTCACTTCGAGATTAATGCCTTTGAGTGCGACAACACCATTAGAATAAACTTTCGTAAGATTTTTCACGGATAATGCATTCATGTCTTTATCCTACCTTTCTTTCATTTTTTGAAGTAATAAGTGTAATGCTTTTCCGCGATGACTAATTTGATTTTTAATCAAAGGATCTAATTCAGCCGCACTGCATTGGTGAGATTCATCAAAAAAAATTGGATCGTAACCAAAACCCTGTGATCCTTGTGGACCCAATAAAATTTTTCCGTGCCAAATACCTTCTGCAATTATCGGTGTTGTTGGATCATCTGCATTTCGTAAAAATACTAAAACACAATAAAAAAATGCATCTCTTTTATCAAAGGGTACATCTTTTAATTCCGTTAAAAGTTTTTGAATATTGTCTTCACTTTCCGCGTTAAGACCTGCGTAACGCGCAGAATAAATTCCCGGCCTATTTTGTAAAGCGACAACAGATATTCCAGAATCATCGCTTAATGCGGGTAAACCTGACATTTTGGAGGCATGGCGCGCTTTAATTAAAGCGTTTTCAATAAAAGTTGCGCCGGTTTCTGGAACATCGGAAATATTTAATTCTGATTGTGGGACAATATCTATTTTTAAATCTTTAAAAATCCTTTGAAATTCACTTATTTTTCCCTTATTTGAACTTGCAAGTACCATTTTCATAATATAATTAAAATCACCTGTAAAAGTATGAGCGCGACGAGTGGAGTAATATCAAATCCCGACACGAGCGGAATAATTTTTTGTAATGGTCGTAAAATCGGCGCAGAAAGTTGCGATAAAACTTGCATAATTGGTGTTTCTGGCGCATGTACCCAACTTAAAATAGCGTAAATTAAAATAGAGTAAAAAAATATTTGAATGAGCAATACGAAGGTGAGTAACACTGCGGTGATGGGTAAGACGCGATAATCGAGTCCTTGTCCCGTCATTGCAACAATTAAAATAAATTTAATCATCATTAAAACGATTAACCAAAATAATGTCGCGGTTTCGAGCCTGCCAATATTGGGTAAAAATTTTCGAACGGGCGCAACTATTGGCTGTGTTAATGTAATAATAAAACGAATAATGTGATTAAAGTAATTGGCGTGCTCCCATGCGAGAATAAGTCGTATTCCTAAAATTGAGAGATAAATACCAAATAAAGTATTTACTAAAAAAATTCCTACTTCAGCCATCGAATTCATAAGTTATCCATTATTTTTCATTGATCCCAATTCTTCTCCTCTGCGTTTTGCAGCAAGAAGTGCTTTTTCAAAAATATCAAAAATATTTTCTTTTTCCAATGTGCGAATGGCAGCTTCCGTCGTACCTTGCGGAGAGGTCACTTGTTTTCTGAGTTCTTCAACATCGTGATTACTTTCTAACGCCATTCGACTTGCGCCATATGCCGTTTGTAATGTTAATAAACGGGATGTTTCAGCGGATAATCCCATTTGTTCCCCCGCTTTTTGTAATGCTTCGATGACTAAAAAAATGTATGCGGGACCTGAACCCGACAACGCGGTGACCGCATCCATTAATTTTTCATCTTGAATCCAAACGGTAATGCCGACAGATCGTAATAAAGTTTCCGCAATGTTTTTTTCATCTGCTGACACTTCTGAATTTGCATAAAGCGCAGTTGCGGCACAACCAATCATCGCAGGTGTGTTAGGCATGCATCGAACGATTGCGTTTGGTTTTCCTACATATTTTGCGATACTTTCTTCTCGAATGCCTGCAGCAATAGAAATTAACAAAGGTTTATTTTTTTGAATCACATCTGCAAGCGATGTGATGACAGACTCCATCATTGCAGGTTTGATGGCAAATAAAATAACTTTCGCATGAAGAATGGCGAGACGATTATCTTCTGTGACGTGAATATTTTTAGACTCAAGTTCTTTTAGTCTTAAAGTACTTGGATCTGCAACGGTAATTTTTTCGGGAGGAAAACCCCGCGCGAGTAAACCATGCAGTAAACTCGCGCCCATGTTGCCAGCACCAATAATGGCGATGTCGGTGAAATGCATGTTTTTAACCTAAATCTGGCGTATTTTCTTTGCTGCTTGCAATCACTTCGGCTTGTTTAGAAAGTAAGTTTTTTAATTCTTCAAAAGGTATTTCTACTTCTTGAGGACCATACATATGCGGAGCCACTTGATATTCATCAAAGGTAATTAAAATTGAATCCGCTTCGATGTTCCAGTTTTTGTAATTTTTAAGTAGTGGTTTCGTGCCCTCTTCTAGCATCCATTTATCTTTTTCGTTTACTGTTGCTTGCAATTTTCCATTACTGTAATTTGCGATGGCTTGTAAGAAATTAGTATTTGGTTTGAATAAATCGCTTAACGCGAGTTCTTTGTTATTCATCAAATCAAAATTAAAAACTTGATGTTGGTGATAAGGATGTGCGCGACCTGCTTGCATGCTTTCAATGGATAATCGCACGCTCACTAAGGAGATGGGATTTATCACATCAATATCATAATCTAATTTTAGATTATTATTTTGGACGGTCTCTGGAAGCGTTTGCATGTGTTGATAATCTCGTTTTACGCTATTTTTAAAGTTTTGGAGATTTTCGGTCACCATGTTATAGATACGTTGGTTAAATTCTTCGGCAGATTTTGATAAGTTTTTTCCTGAAATTTGGGGATAAACGGCATCGATGGTATATCGATAGACAGGATCTTCTTCGTGTACTTTTTTAGGGACGACTTTTTCATTTTTACCGACAAATACGGCTTCATCTTCCCCATAAGTTGGATTGAGAGGGGGAGGGGTAAAAGCATCTTCCGTTAAAGTTTCTGATACATTTTGTGAAATCGCGGGCAAAGCAATGGCATTTTGCATAATAAATAAAAAGGGGAGTAAAAAGATGATTTTTTTCATGGGCGCTCGCTTCTTTAAGATTAAATTGTTCAAAAATATATCAGATAAAAATACTACTCGTCAATAGTTAAAAAATGTGCTAGTTTTGCGTCGTTTTTACACTAATAATAATGAAAAAGGAAATAATATATGTTACGTAAAGCAAAGCTACGTCGTTATACAAATGCCGGAGATGCGTCTCTTTATCTCAATATTGAAACTGATGAACTCGAAGCACATACCGGATTAGATCGTGAAGACCCGAGCAATTCAGATCTCCAGTATATTTCCACTGCTTTAGCAGCGGTTAATTTAGATGATGCAAAAAATGATCAGCCAGCTCTCCCAAATGATCAGCCAGTTCTCCCAAACAATGCTGAATTCGACTATGAATTAACGGAACTAAACGAATTAGATGATGAATTGCCAGGATTGGCTTCGTCTCCAGTGCTTCGAAGGACACTCGGTTTCGATTCTGCTAGTCCTGTTGAAAATAGGCTAATGACCAACTCAGAAGGTGAGTTGGTAGATGGCATCGGTTTAGACCTTAGACATCGCTCCAACGAAGATTTAAAACCCGTGGATGAAGAACTAGCGCCAAAGAGCAATCTCCCTAGTTTATCTATTTTTAATGCTAATACTCCGGATAATTCATCATCTTCGAACGAGGAAAGTTTAATAGAGTTTAATAAGAAATAGTGAGGGTCGAGGGATTTTTCTGTCATGCCAGCATGCTTAAAGGTGGCATAAAAACATGCTGGCATGACATGGTTGATGACAGATTTTTTATTTCGTTCAGCACACAATGTGTATATAATACCCACGTGAAACTTGCATTTTGTTTATTTAAATATTTCCCCTTTGGCGGTTTGCAGCGCGATTTTATGCGTATTGCGACCGAGGCTCTGGCACGTCAACATACCATTGATGTTTTTACCATGGAGTGGCAAGGGGAGAAAAATCCACAGTTAAACCTTCATATGATCCCACGTCAGGGGCTCCAAAATCATACCCAAAACGCGAATTTCGCGAAAACCGTCCAACCCTACTTCTCAAACTATGATCTCGTCGTAGGTTTTAATAAAATGCCAGGCTTAGATGTCTATTATGCGGCCGACATTTGCTATCAATCTAAAGTAAAAAAAAGTAAGGGAATGATTGCTCGTTTGACTCCTCGCTATCGTACGTTGACCTCCCTCGAAGCATCCATTTTTGCAAAACATCAAAAAACGAAAATTTTATTAATATCGCCAAAACAGCAAGAAGAATTTACGGAATGTTATCAAACGGAGGAAAACCGATTCCATTTATTGCCCCCAGGAATTAGCAGAGATCGTATGGCGCCGGTCAATGCAGCAGAAATTCGCGAAAAAACTCGTGCAGAATTTAATATCAATCCCAATGATTTTTTATTATTAATGGTAGGTTCGGGATTTAAAACAAAGGGATTAAGCCGTATTCTAAAATCGATCGCTTCCCTCGAAAAAAGTATTCAAGCGCGCACGCACTTATTTATTATTGGTCAAGATAATCCAAAAATATATATAAAAGAGGCCAAAAAATTAGGGATTTTCGCTCAATGTCATTTTTTAGGTGGAAGAAATGATGTTCCGCGATTTTTTCTTGCTGCGGATTTATTGGTGCATCCGGCGCTACATGAAAATACCGGCACCGTGTTGTTAGAAGCGTTGTGCGCGGGACTTCCCGTGTTGACGACGGATGTATGTGGTTATGCAAAATATATTGTGGAAGCGGGTGCAGGTAAGGTATTGTCGTCTCCGTTTCAACAAACAGAAATGAATGCTACTTTACGTGCTATGTTATTTGATGATGAAAAAATAAAATGGCAAGAAAAAGCCATTCGTTTTGCGGAAAATGCTGATATCTACGATCTTCCTAAATATGCGGTTAATTATCTTGAAGCGATTTATAAAGGTGTCTCTTGAAAAAATATTCATTTGAACAAATGATGTCGCTGCAAGGTCAAGTTTATCGTCGGTTAGAAGGACGTTCGACGGAACGGGTGATCATGGATGGTGAATCCTATTTTATCAAAAAACACTCAGGCGTAGGTTTTAAGGAAATTTTTAAAAATCTTTTTCAACTCCGTTTACCTATATTAAGTGCAAAAAATGAAAAACTTGCATTAACATTGTTAAAAAAATTAAATATTCCATCGCCCGAAATGATTGCTTATGAAAAAAAAGGATTTAACCCTGCAAAAATTCGTTCCTATATTTTAACGCGTGAATTACCCAAACATACTAGCCTTGAGCATTTTTGCGAAAATTGGCTGGAAAATCCTCCTCATTTTAGTCTTAAACAATCTCTGATTAGAGAAGTGGCTTGTATCGCGCGAACGATGCATGCCAATGGAATGAACCATCGTGATTTTTATATTTGTCATTTTCTATTGGATGATAAATTATGGCGTGCATCAACTATCAAGCTCTATTTAATAGATTTGCACCGCGCGTGTATTAGAAAATGCGTACCGGATCGTTGGTTGATTAAAGACTTATCGGGTTTATATTTTTCATCAAAAGATATTGGACTTACGAAAAGAGATCTATTGCGTTTTATGAAAGAATATCGTAATAAATCAATATCTCAGATTTTCCCTGAAGAATTAGACTTTTGGAGAAAGGTAGAACAACGTGGTAATAAATTATATGGACAGCAAAAAAAATAAGTTGATGCCGGTATTAACTTTAAAGGCTTTATATCGTAAAGAAAAAGCGCCTCTTAGTTTGGACGCTTGGTCTTTAAAAGAAAGCGATAGCCCACTTTATTGTGAAGAAATTATTCGCCTGATTCCAGGCAAACGAATGGTAGCATTCGGCACATTTAACGGTAAAAAAGTAGTAATTAAGTTTTTTTACGAAAGAGGAAGTGCTAAAAAAGATGCGAAACGCGATGCCGACGGAATTCTGGCATTGATTGAATCGAGGGTGCCGACGCCAGCATTGTTATATCAAGGTAATGAAGATAAAAAGCGTGTTTATATTATTATTTATGAAAGAATCTTGTGTGCTGATAATTTATTACACATTTGGCAAAATAAAAAATCCATCGAGGAATTACACTCACTGTTACGCGCTTTCATTGTAGAAATTGCAACGCAACATGTGTTAGGCATTCTACAAAAAGATGTACACTTAAAAAATTATTTAGTGAAAGAAAAATGTATTTATACGTTGGATGGCGGTCAAATTGATAAATTTGATCATCCCCTGGATGAAGATCGTAGCTTAGAATATCTTTGTTTATTGCTCGCGCAATTTGGCGTAGGCGTATCAACTCTGCAAGAAAATCTTTTTAAATACTATGCGAAACTACGCGGCTGGTTAATAAAACCCTCTCATTTTAAAAAATTTAAAAAATTATTACGCCAAAAAAAACAAGAACGAAGTGATCATTATAAGAAAAAGATTTTCAGAAGTTCATCGCAATTCAAGCATATTGATAAACTCACCAAAAATATTATTTATGATCGACAGTACGAATCACCTGCATTTTTGAATATATTGCATCAACCAGAAAAATTATTTGCCGACCCTCAAGTTGTTTTTTTGAAAAAAGGTCGATCGAGTACGGTTATTAAATTTGAAATTGACGGCAAAATGTTTGTATTAAAGCGTTATAATATCAAAAATGGGTTGCATCGTTTAAAGCGTTTATGTCGTGATACGCGTGCTAAAAAATCTTGGAGAATGTCGCAACATTTATATTCCGAAGGCATAAAAACAGCAAAGCCTGTGGCATATATCGAAAATAGATTTTTAGGTATGAGAGGTACTTCCTATTTTTTGATGGAATATGTGGATGGTAATCATATCGGCGAATATTTTCGTCATGTGAAAGAGGAAGATAGTGAAAAATATCACTGCATGGCTAAACAAATCTCAACTTTAATTTCAAATTTAGCAGAATTAAAAATAACGCATGGCGATCTTAAAATGACAAATATTTTAGTGTCCAATGATATGCCATTTTTGATTGACCTCGATGGTATTAAAGAGCATTCTTCAGAAAAAATGTTGAATGATGCACTGAAAAAAGAAATCAAACGTTTTATGCGAAATTGGGAAAATTCACCACAATTACTTGCTTTATTTCAACAGTTTTTTTATGAAAAAAACCAATAAATACATTTATAAAATTATCGAACGTTTGCGTGATGGTAATTATCATGACGGCAACACGATTGGTACCGAACTTGCGATTACTCGCACCATGGTTTGGAAAATCATGAAAAAAATGATGCAATATGCAATTCCAATTGATTCGATTAAAGGAAAGGGATATGCCTTACGAGAACCTTTTTCATTATTGGATGAAAGCAAAATTAAAACCGATATTCCATTGCATATTTTAGAAACCATCGATTCTACCAATAATTATTTAAAAAAATTTCGAAATTCAAAAACCCCAGTTATCTGCTTAAGTGAGCATCAATCCAAAGGAAAAGGCCGATTAAATCGTGAATGGCACTCTCCCTATGGTCAAAATATTTATTTTTCTTGTCTTTATCCTTTTCAAAAAGATGTCAGTGAACTTGCAGGTTTAAGTTTGTTGGTAAGTCTCGCTGTGGTGAAAACGTTACAAAAATTTGGTGTATCGGATTTACTTACCGTTAAATGGTCGAACGATGTCATGTTTGACCAAAAAAAATTGTCCGGCAATTTGATTGAAGTATTTGCTGAAACGCATGATGTGTGTGATGCAATCATAGGAATTGGCATCAATATTAATATGTTGAATGATGCGAATGCTATTACGCAAGAATGGACTTCTTTGCGTGAAATTTTAGGGAAATATGTGGATAGAAATATCATATGTACCGAACTTATAACGACCTTAATGGATTATTTAGCGCGTTTTAATCAAAGTGGCTTTGAAGTTTTTTTAGAAGAATGGAATAAAGTTGATGGTTTGCGTCATCAATTTATTCGTTTACTCAATATCAATCAAGAAGTGACAGGGAAAGTCATCGGCGTCAATCGCTATGGATATTTATTATTAGAATTACCAACAGGTGAGGTTAAAGCGTTTTCTTCGGGGCAGACGTCGATTGTTAAGCGTCGTCCCGCGATTTATTCGCGGGATCCAGAGGGCTAAAAAAATAATCGACTGTCTCTGGATCGCGCGGACGAGCCGCGGGACGACGTATATCAAAACGACTCTTTATAAAGTTTTATCCCATGATTAGCCGCCGAATTTGTCACAATCGTTGTGAGCGGTTCTCCCGCACATACGGCTGCACTGTTAAATACGGTATTTGAAAAAATCTGGTCAATGTTCATGCGACGCGTGTAAATATTGATATCTAAACTTTTACGCTGTTCTCTCACTGAAAATAAACCTGTCGCATTTAAGCCAGGATAATTGTGCGCTGGTGTTTCCATTAACTGAGGGGGAGATGGCGTTTTTTTATCTGGTGCCTCATTTTTTCTTTCATACATTTGTACTTGCCCATTCTGATTTGTGGTTCGCGCAGTTTCATCCACTAAATCCGGATCATTAATATTTAGGAAAAAATCATCATCTAATGATTCTAACAACATGGCACTTTCATCTTGTTTTGCTGGTGCTTTTATTTCTGGTTTTGGCGGAGACTTTTCTTTTTCTTCAGGGAAAATAAAATTTAAATGTTTGACATGCTTCATTTTGGAGAGTTCATTTCGAATGTCACTAATTTTTTGTTGCGAAATATAAATATTCACCGATTCAATGAAATTAATACGACTAATATTAGGATGATTTAACGCCTTTATCCATAAAAAAACTTCTTCAATTTTTGCAAGAGCAATATCTAAAGATAAAATAGGTGAAGTTTGTTGACGCTCTACCAACCAAAATACATAAGCTAAAAATGGTGTCATACCAATACCCGCGGTGACAATGGCCATTTGCGAATGTTTATAAAAACTATTCAGTGGAGAACCATAGGGTCCCCATAACGTTGCGGGAATATCTTTTTGTTTGGCAATCGCTCCAAGTCCTGTTGTCCACTGACCGAGTTGTTTAATCGCCAAATAAATTTCATGTCTTCTTTTATCAATCGTGACAATGGTAAATGGATGTGGTGCTTCTAATAGGCGATTTAAATTAGGATATGTGACGGTTAATTCAACATATTGACCAGGTAAATAATCATGTAAATTCAGATGAGGAGGTATGGTTAATCGCAATAAAAGATAATTTGTATTATTAATTCGACTGATATTTTTTAATGTGACCGCATGTTGGTAAGAATAATATTGATAAAAACGATCGAGCAGCCATACCCCACCGATTGCGCCTGCATAAGGTAATAATCGAAAATCAGTGGTATGTACGCCAAATAAAGTAATAAATGCGACAGCGCCAAGTTGATGAGGTATTTTGACTCTTAAGCCGAAACTAAAGTTTGAACGAGGTTTTAGCCAGTGAATCAAATAAACACCGCCTAAAGGTAAACCTAAACAAGCAAGCATTGCGATACCTGTAATTCCAGGTTGTTTTATATAATTTTCTTTATTATAAAAATAATGGGCAACGGAATGCGCGATACTTAAACCAGTAATAACAAATGCAATTAATTTATGCGATAAAATACGATTGTTCATGCCAAGATATTCGCCAATCCCTGATCGTTGTAATCGCGACGCTGCAGCCACTAACGTGGGTAGTATGATGGCAGGTACTGCCACTCGGAGCATTGCGCCATTCGCTCTTGCAACAATATATGAAATGTTATCTGTAGATTCATCTACATTCATAATGGTTGAAGCACCAAGATAGCTCGTCGCTCCTAAAAAAGCCATCACTTGCAAAGACCAGCTTTTATTATGGCTTATCGGGATAAGCATTTTATATTTAATGTATTTAAAACTAGAAAAAATATATTGATTGATACGAGTAAAACACGATTGACGTCGAGTATCCATAGAATGAAACCATCCTTTTCATTTTTTTATAATTGGTAATAAGTAGAAAAGCTTAAGCGAAATTAAAATAAATGCAAGCGCTGATATGAAATTTGCTGGCTTGTGTGAATATAGCCGTCTTCTCATAATCGTCGTCCCGCGACTTGTTCGCGGGATCCAGAAAATATTCGATGTCGCTTTGGATCCCGCGAACAAGTCGCGGGACGACGGTAATAAATTACATTGAAGATCTATTTTCTGGTATTTCTATGCTTGAAGATGCAAAAAACGGATCATGAATCAACGCATGATTCATTTCCTGCAAAAATTCGCGCTCACCATTTTTTAATTTTTGAATATCAACGTCAAACCATTTGCTCCATAATTGCAATGTGGTGGTTTGATCAATATGCAATTTATAGGCGAGAATAAAGCTAATTTGAATGATCAATATTACATTTTGTGATTCAATAAAACCTTTTTTCTTAATATATTTTTCAACATTTGCCCGCATGATCATGAGTATTGTCATGAATTCAGCATTATTTAAATGGCGTAATTTTTTCATCATATAATCACTATATAAATATTGCAGGCATTGATGAATGTTCTCTCTGTGATGAAAATCATGGAAAAATGTATTTTTAATTTTTTCGGGCAAACTAAATCGTAAATTGTTAGTAATCATCTGACTTAATTGTTGTAAAATTACATTTTTATAGTGTAAGTTAATTTTATCTGCAATTTGTTCAATGTTATCGATGACTTTCTTAATTTCAATTGCTTTGACGTCATTATTTTTAAATTCTTCGATTGCCTTTTTTAAATGTATCATTTTATAAAGAATATTATTTATAGTTGCAGGGGTATGTTTATCTTCAAGCAAATTGAGATAATCGACTAAGTTCGTCATCATGTAATAAATTTTTTTGAGATTTTTTAACATCGATAAAAATACATCATTTGACAAATTAACTTCTGTTCCAGCAAATTTTCGTGCAATGATATTAAGATAAAAGCTTGGATTCGGTTTAAAGAATTCATAAAAATATACGTGTAATGGTTGATATAAAGGATACGCTTCCGTTAATGCCGATGTTAATTTGAGAAGACGAGAGTCTTTCCGTTGAAAAGTAATCCGTAAGATATCTAAAATCTGTCCTAACGCATAATAATCAAGATGTTTTTTATCGGCTTTCCGATAAAGTGAAGCATCAATATTTATTTTGTTGTTTTCAATATTACTAAATAGTTCAGGAGGAATACTATCTTTGATCTCTAATCCTTCAGGGCTAAGATTGTCATCGAGAGCTTGCGCCACCATATTGATATTGTATTTTAAGTGATAACGATCAAATGCATTTTGTGTGACAGTGATCGTATTTAAATTAATATTTCTCAATACTAAATTTTTTTCATGTAATTTTTTTACACCTAGAAACAATTGTGCAATCAATTCATTCAAATAAACTTTTTTTTTAAAGCTGGGTTACGAAAAATTTCTTGAATGAATTGAAGAAGCGTTTGTACTTTTTGATTTGATTTTGATTCTAAAGAATCGTCAAGAAATGGAGAATAGGCATGATAATGATGAATCATTTTCATGGAAGGATGATGCTTTGATTCAAGAGGCAACGGGGTCGGGAGAGTCGTGTCTACATTTCCCCATTTATCACTTAAAAATTCATCATCAAGAAGTTTTTGTAGCGAATTAGCTGCATTTTTTAATTCTGGAAATCTTAATCTCATACCAAAACTCCTTCAAAAGTCTTAGTCTTTGATAATTATCCAAAAAAATATTAATTCTTAATATTATACCATAAAAATTTTATTTAAATTTAAAACGATAAAAATTGATTAAGTTCAATTGAATTCTCGATATTACCTTCATATTCAACCAAGCCTAAAAAAGGTGCTTTAATCCATTGTTTTAAGGTTGCAATGTTTTCATCACGCGCCATCATCATGGGATCTACACAATTTGCGATCCAACCGACGATTTCGACATTATCTTCTCGCATTGCTTCAAAGGTAAGTAAGGCATGATTGAGACAACCTAAACGTATCCCAATGATTAATAACACTTTCAATTCTGCATTTTTGACAAAATCCGCCATCGTTTCATGATCATTTAAAGGAACACGCCAACCACCTACGCCTTCAATTAAACAAATATCAGCAGGGTATTGAATAGCATATTGAATTTTTTGTTTGATATCGTGTGCAGTGATTTCACGATTGGCATCCAGAGCTGCAATATTTGGCGAAATAGCAGGCTCGAATGCAAAAGGATTAATCTGATGATAATGCAATTGTATGCTCGATGCTTGTTGCAATATTAAAGCATCAGCATTTTGTAATTGTCCATTTTTACGATGACAACCTGTAGCCACGGGTTTTAAACCGAGCGTTGAGTAACGATTTTTTTTGAAAGTATTTAATATTCCTGCAGTAACATAAGTTTTTCCAATATCCGTATCCGTTCCTGCAACAAATAATTTAATTGACATAAGAAGACTCTAAAACAAAATAACCAATATGGTACGTTAAGGTAGTCGAATCATGAGATGGATTCAACAATAATTTTTTTAAAAAAGGATTACATTGTAATCCAGAAAAATTTTGAGAAACATAATTTGCGCCCGTTTTTTTAATAGATTGTAATGCTGTTAACATGGACGGAAATGTTAAAATGATATTTTCTGTTTCATGATGTAATACTTTAAATTGATTTATTATCGTATTTTTCTCTACAAATTGCTGTACTCGTACATGGGGTTTTAATTCAATAAAAGTTCCTTGCATTGGAATAGAAAAAACGAGCTTGCCGTTTTTTTTCAACAATGAAAGTAATCTTTTTATCGTCAAGAAAATATTTTCACTCCAATGTAGCGACATGTTGGAATAAATGAGATCGAATGTCATATTTGGTTCAAAGGTATCAAAATGACTTTCTATAAATTGAATATTGAATGGTTGTAATCTTTTTTTGGCAATGCTTAATGAATTTTCTGAAATGTCTAAGGCATGAAAAGTGTGATAAGTTAAATGTGTGGCTAATACTTTTGTCATTAAGCCAGTTCCACAACCGATATCGATAATATTTTCGTGTGAAAAAGCATTTTCTCGAATGAGTGAAAATAATTTATTTCCAGTGGATTCTTGCAAAATAGCATTGTCGTCATAGGAACTTGCCGCTTTGTTGAAATATTTTTTTAGCATGTTATCAATGCATCTAATAGTCGCAATATATTTTCTTCAGTATGCGCGTAGTTTAGTGAGATTTTGATTCGTGCGGTTGGCACCGTCGGCGGACGAATACAAGAAACAAGAAAACCTTTTTGTAATAATTCTTGCTGCACAGTTAATGCTTTTTGATTCGAGCTAATTGAAATGCATTTAATGGGTGTTTCGGACGTGGAACTAATAGATAAATGCCGCGCTGTTGCCTCGCGTATAAAAAATTGAATAAGATGTTTTAGTTTTTCTATGCGATCATTTTCATCCTGCAAAATTTGTAAAGATGCAAGAGTTGCGGCTGCAATTGCTGGCGGAAGCGCAGTCGTATAACAATAAGTTCGCGCGAATTGTATCAGCGATTCGATCACTTCATTTTTTGAAAGCACAATGGCCCCCATACTACCAAATGCTTTGCCGAGAGGAATGGATAGGCAATCGAGATTTTTTATATTATCCGTAAAACCAATGCCATGCGCATGATCGACAATAGAAAATGCGCGATATTTTAAGGCTAATTCTCGAAACAAGGTAATATCTGTAATATCACCTTCCATGCTGAATACACTTTCTGTAACCAAAAATAAAGGGTGATCCGTATATTTTTGTAATAATGTTTCGGCGTGATTAAAGTCTTGATGACGAAACCGACGCATGGCACCTTTCGCTAATTGCATGCCATCAATGAGTGACGCATGGGAATATTTATCAGCGATAAAAATACTATTGAGCGGTGCCAAAGCAGTAAAAATACCTAAGTTGGCGTGATAACCGGAGTTAAAAAGCAACGCCTTTTCATAACCAAAATATTCCGCGAAGGCTTCTTCTAATTGATAATGTGGTTTGAAATATCCCGAAATTAATTGCGAAGAGCCACTCCCTAAACCATATTCTGATGCGCCTTTCATGAAAGCATCTTTGACTTTTGGATGCGTACTTAAATTAAAGTAATCGTTGCTGCTAAAATTAATAACGAGTTTGCCATTGACGCGCGCGGAAGCATTTTCTCGTTCATCCATTCGTAGACGAGTACGCTTCCTTGTTGCGAGTTCATACTGCTGTAGGCGATTGCGTAGATTCTGCAACATAAGTTTGCGTTTTAATACCTAATTTTTGTAATAAAATGGCATCCGCTTCATTTTTTGGATTGGGTGTCGTTAATAAAACTTCACCTGAAAAAATAGAATTAGCACCTGCCATAAAACATAATGCATGCATCTCTTCAGACATCGTGTCACGACCTGCGGATAAACGCACATAGGATGTTGGCATCATGATGCGCGCGACCGCAATCATGCGGATGAATTCTATATTGTCTATTTGCGGAGTTTTCTCAAGTGGCGTACCTTTAATCGGTAACAGTCGATTGATGGGAACGCTTAACGGCGGTTCAGGTAAATTAGCCAACTGCAAAAGTAAATTGATGCGGTCTTCGCGCGTTTCACCCATACCAATAATGCCGCCGCAACAGGCATTAATCCCAGCATTTCTGACATTTTCTAACGTTTGTAAACGATCTTCGTAAGTGCGCGTCGTAATAATTTTTTTATAAAATTCAGGCGAGCTATCTAAGTTATGATTATAAAAATCTAATCCTGCTTCTTTTAAGTCTTTAGTTTCTTGTTCATTCAGCATGCCTAAGGTCACACAAGTTTCGAGACCTAAGTCTTTGACGGCGCGAATCATTTTTAATACTTTTGGGAATTCTTTTTTTGGGGGACTGCGCCATGCGGCACCCATACAAAAACGGGTTGAGCCATTTTTTTTGGCCTCCATTGCGGCGTTCAACACTTTATCGACGTCGTATAAGCTCTCTTTTTCGACCCCGGTTTCATAATGCGCGCTTTGAGGACAATAAGCGCAATCTTCAGGGCAAGTGCCCGTTTTAATACTTAAAAGCGTACTTAATTGCACTTCATTGGGTTTAAAATGTTGTCGGTGAATCGTTTGTGCTTTAAATAAAAGGTCTAAAAAAGGCGTATCAAATAAAGCAGCGACATCGGTATAAGTCCACATAATCCATTCTTTTTCGTTGAGATGGTGCAGAATATATGTTAACTTTTGCCACCAGTCAACCGTCAAATAAAAAAAGGTTTACTAGTATGGAAAGTCTTCACACCCGTGATCACCGTGTTTTATGGCATCCTTGTTCACAGATGAAAGATTATGAACAATTTAAGCCGCTTGAAGTCCTGCGTGCATCAGGTCCCTATATTTATTTGAAGGATGGGACGAAAATCATTGATGCCATTTCCAGTTGGTGGTGCAAAACGTTAGGCCATCAGCATTCTCGTTTAAAAAAGGCTTTGTCACAGCAGTTAGAACTATTTGAGCATGTCATTTTAGCCAATACGAGCAATGAGTTAATTGTAACGCTTTCTGAAAAGTTATTATCGAAGGTGCCGCATTGCCATAAAGTATTTTATGCAAGTGATGGCTCATCCGCGCTTGAAATCGCGATGAAAATGAGTTTGCATGCAAGAACACTATTGGGAGAAAGCCACAAAAATAAATTTATCGCTCTGCAAAATGCTTATCATGGAGAAACTTTAGCAACCATGAGTGTCAGTGATTTAGGCATTTATCGCGGTGCTTATGAATCATTATTGTTTGATACGCATTTTATTCAACATATCCCTTATGTGAATAGCACAGATGATCCATTGTGGGAAAACTGTGAAAATGTTTGGAAAATTATCGAAAAATCGTTAGAACCGTTAGTTGAAAATGCAACGGCAATTGTATTCGAGCCTATCTTACAAGCTGCCGGTGGGATGTTAATTTATAGCAAAGATTTTCTAAAACGTTTGTGTGATTTCGCCAAAAAACACCGCATTCACATCATTGCAGATGAAGTCATGACGGGATTTGGACGTACCGGAAAAATGTTTGCCGTTGAGCATGCTAATATCGCGCCTGATTTTATTTGTGTTGCAAAAGGCTTAACGGCAGGATTTTTACCCATGAGCGCGGTGATGACGCACGACCAAATTTATCATTTATTTTATGATGATTATGCGAAAGGTCGATCATTTTTACATTCTCATACCCATTCTGGAAATGCACTAGCTGCATCAGTTGCAATCGAAGTGCTTAATATTTTCGCTGAAGAAAAAATTGTAGAAAATACGCAGTACTTGCATGTCATGATGCGAGATGCTTTTCGAGATATTGAACATTCCACTCAAAAAATCAAAAATGTCAGAAGCATTGGTGCAATGGTTGCCGCGGATTTATGTTGTGATAGCAGCATCCGAATGGGATATCAAGTGTACCTTGAGGCAGTCAAATTAGGCGCTTTGCTTCGCCCGGTTGGAAATACGATTTATTGGGTGCCCCCTTTGAATGTGACGGAAGATGTTATAGAAGATTTAAGAAATATTACTGAAAAAGCGATAGGAAAGGCTTTTTACTAATAAACTATTTCACAATCCCGTCGTCCCGCGAACAAGTCGCGGGACGACGGGGTTTCTGGCGTGACAAGGTTAAGATTGCATTCTCAATTATCTTTTATTATATTTGCAAGGGGTTCAAGGATAGCCCGAAGTCATTTCACGGAGGAGTTTTACATGCTTTCAAATTCAGAAAATAAATCATCAGAAACTGAAGAATCTAAAAAAATCCAAAGTTATTACGAACAATATTCAGAGAGTGCCTATCATTTTTTTTCCTCCTTTTTGTATGCAAGATTACCCAAAATTAAAAGTTATCTCAGCATGCCTGAAATGAAAAGTAGCGATCCTTTTCTCGGACAAGCTTCACTTGCGTGCCGCCATGATGGTACAGGTATACATCATATTGTTGCAAATGCCGCAAAACTTGCATTATCTAAAGAAGAATATGGTGGCGCATGTTATTGGTATTTCGGCCCGGAAAACACGAAATACAGCAGATTTGCCATGCTAATGATCGATCCTAACGACATTGAATGGTTATTCAAGTCTAAAGTCATTGATAATTTTGATGCCGTCGGCTCATTTGATAAATTTTTAGGGAATAATAATATTTTTTCATTAAAACTCGGTTCTAAGGAGTGGAGGGACGAACGCAATCGTCATTTACAAGTGTTGGATGACAAAGTCATTGGCAAAGATTTACCTGACATGAAAAAAGTGTGGGATGATTACCTTGAAAAAATGGAATTTGATGATGGAAAAGCCACGATCTCTAATCTCGAGAAATTCGCTTCGGATTATACGCTTGATGTCGTTGCGAAAACAAAATTGGGTGTAAATCTTCTTTCTGAAGAAACAAAAAATGAAATTTCCGATGTCATCACTAAAATAAGTATTAAATTGGCAGATCAAACTGAAAGTTTCATGAAAAGTATTTTACCTTTTTTAGATTATTTTCCATTTCATTATTTTTTTAATCAAGAATTTAAAAAATTAATGAAGATGGGCGATGAAATTTTAAAAAATCAAGTCATTAAGCCAAATAGAGAAACCATTTTAACGCAAGATAATTTTATTACAAAGGGACGAGATAGAACTAAAATTGATTTTGATTCGTCTGATATTATCAATCAATTTAAAGAATTTTTAGTCGTAGGCCATGAAACGACAGCAAAATTATTATTGTTTACATTGATGCTATTGTCAGATGAAAAACATATTTCAATACTCGAAAAATTACGTGCAGAAATTCGAGAATTTAAAAATGGCGATCCGCGAGAATTTGCGAAAGAAGATTTCGATCAAATGACTTTTTTAAATGCTATATTGCATGAAACTCTGCGACTTTATCCGCCGGTACCCATCATGGTAAATAATATCGACATTCCTTGTCGATTTCGCGATATTGAACTTCAAAAAGGGGATTTGGTTTTCATTTCACAACGCCAAACGCATCGCTACAAACCAGCATGGGGTAATGATGCTGAAGAATTTAATCCTTCACGTTTTATTGATGATAATGGAAAGATTAAAGAGTTTAAAGATTACATGTACTTTCCTTTTGGTTTTTATCCACGTCGATGTATAGGGCAAAAATTTGCGATGCTAGAAGTAAAGCAATTAGTTTCGATTATTGCGACAGAGTACGACATTGCCCTCGCGAAAGAAATGCATCATCCATTTCCCGTTGAATCTACCTTTACCATGAAGGTTATGCTAGAAAATATTCCGTTATATTTTTCAAAAAGAGAAAATATGAATTCAACATTTTCTATGCCGCATTCCATGGTGTAATTCTTTATCCCGGAAAACTTTTTCTGTTCGTCCGGGAAGTTTAAATAAAACCCGTGATTTGCACGAGCTCTTTATTATGTAACGCTTCATCGATAGGCCCAAACCATTGTACTTTGCCTGCTTTCATGACGAGAATTTTATTGCATATTTTTTTAAGGATCGCTGGAGAATGCGAAGCCAACAACACAATGCTAGATTTATTGATGAGTTGAGAGAGTCTGTCCTGTGCTCGATTAAAAAAATCTTTATCTCCCACCCCAATGACTTCGTCCATTAATAAAATTTCTGGTTGAATGGAGGTTGCAACGGCGAAAGCAAGACGCATTTGCATACCTTGAGAGTAAGTTCGGATAGGTACATATAAAAAATCACCGAGCTCAGTAAACTCTGCGATTTCCTTTATTTTTGAGTTAATTTCTTTTTTCGTGAGTCCAAGCAATAATCCACGAATGAAAATATTTTCATACCCCGTCGATTCTGGATCGATTCCTAACATGACATTTAGTAGAGAAGAGATTTTTCCATCATAATAAATGGTGCCATGGGTAGGTTCATAAATATTAGATAACACGCGCAATAATGTACTTTTTCCAGCACCATTGTGTCCTACGATACCGACACGATCACCTTCTTCTATTTTTAAAGATACTTGATCGAGTGCGCGAACGACAACGCATTGGCTATTGCTGCTTAGTTTTCCACCTGTCGTAAATCGGATGAGATTTTTTTTAAGTGAGCGAGTATTTAAATTATAAATGGGAAAATCAACGGAAACAGAATCTAAAATGATTGAGCTCATGATAAAAACCTCATAACCAATATGCTATTCGTGCTCGAAAACGCGCGAATACAATAAAGGCGAGAGTTGCGTTTATTATTGTTAGAATAAAAGTACTGACTATCGCATAAGTGGAAGGGGGCATGCCAATCAACGGATTACGTACCATTTCTAGAAATTGTGCAAATGGATTCAAGTAAATAGCAAATTGATATTTTTCCGGAAGAATGGCGGGAGACCAAATAATGGGAGTAAGGAAAAAGGCGACTTGAATGAGGCTCGTGACAACCTGTCCTATATCTCGAAAACGGGTTCCGAAAATGGCAAGCAAGGTACTAATAAAAATAATATTTAATAATAGTAATGAAACGCCATATAAGCTGATGAGAGTATAAAAATTTACGTTGATGTGAAAAATCAAAATAATGGGAATGAAAATCACAATATTATGTAAAAAAATAATAAAGTTTCGAGAAACCGTCCTTAATATAAAAGCGGAAAAAGGGAGTTTCATTTGTTTTAAAAAATTTTCACCTTCAAAATAAATATTGGATCCTTCTGTCAGTGATATAGCAATAAAACCCCACGTCAGCATGCCAGCAGCAAAAAAGGGAAAATAATTATGCAGATGCATTCTAAAAAGGGTGCCATATAATAGGCCGGTCAAACCAATGGTAATGCCCATACTGAGCGTGATCCAAAAAGGACCTAATGCAGAACGACGATAACGTAAGCGGATATCCTGCCAAGCAAGCTGCAGCCAAATCCTAAAGCTTTTGAGACCTTTGCCAATGTCTTGTAAAGCAAGCATGCAACGAAGGCTAAGCGTATGATTTTCTTGGGAAACTATAACTTGCATATACGCGCTAATTTTATTCAAAATAATACAAATGATCATTAACATAACATATTATTTAATAAAAATCAGCTGTTCCCGCTAACTTTTCGCGATGGGGTGTTCTTCTAAAAGGAAGCAGTTCCCGCGCTCTTAGCGGGAATTGCTGAATAAAAATGACTATTGGTATCTAAGATATTATACTCTACGCTAAAATTTAGCCTTTTATTGGTCATTATTATGAAAAAAATATTCTTAATTTTATTATTATTAACGTCCTTTACCGCAGAAGCCGCTCAACAAGATTCTTCATTGGTTCAGCCTCCTAGCGTGAATCCGGTACAAAAAGTACAAGTGAATGTTTTGCACATGACGCAACTTGGGACAACCTATTATACGGATATATCTCCTAATGATTGTCCTACCGGGAGTTCTTTAGTTTGGTATAAATATTTTCCTTTAGATATCTCTGGGACGAAAGGAGTTAATTTCGCCCATGTCGCTGGTAAAATGTCCAGTGGTGTTTTTGCTTATGTTTGTCGAGAAACTTTCTATGAATCAGAACCTTATTATCAATCCTTAAAAGCGGCGACATGGGCTAATCCATGGGTTCCTTGTGAGGGCGGTGCCAATGCGGCCAATACACGTTGTTCTACCTTATTGCAAAAACCTCCCTTTGTGCTATTTATTTTCAAAGTCCCTGCCAGTGCTGCGATGAAATCTTGGAATGAGTTTGTCACTTTTCGAGATGCGTCGGTTTTTTTTAATAGCAATAGAGTTGGTCAAGCTTTTAACAATGATAATATCGATGTAAGAAATGGTCCGCTTTACTTTAGTTGGTATTTAACTTCCCCTAATACTAAAAGTACTGTTTATTGGTATTTCCAGGGTGATAATGCCCCGCCTACGTACGGCCAAGATACATCATCCGCAAGGGGTGACGATAATAGATGGGGTTATTATCGATGCTCTGGAGGGGCGCCTGGTACTATTTTTCCTTTTAGTATCGAAATATCTCCTATTATGGCTGGGCAAACCTGCACAGTAACTTGTAAAGGAGATTGGACTTATGATCCTAAAGTTGGTGGACAACATACATGGTGGAGCCAATATGATGAGGTAACATGCAAGGATTGAGATTTAACTTTTCTTTGTTGGATGGGATATGAAATATTTATTTTTAGTGCTTTTATTCATTTCTTTTCAAGTTAAAGCTGCAGGTTCAACCAACATTAAACCTATCGATGTGGCTCCTTTAAAAAGAGTCACAGTGAATGTGCTTCATGTGACCCAGCAAACTTCAACGACTTGGTACAATGAGGTTACTCATAATGATTGCCCTAATGGAAGTCCAGAAGTATGGTATAAATTTTTTCCTATCAATGCTCCCTTTACTTCGATGGGAGTTAATTTCTCCCATACGCCTAGTAAATCAGTGAACGGTATTTTTGCATTTGTGTGCCAAGAAACATTTTGGGAATCTGATGATTATTACAAAGATTTAAAAGCTGCCACTTTGGCAAATCCTATGGTGACATGTCAAGGAACATCTAGGAGTGAAAAATGTTCTACTGTATTAGAAAGACCACCTTTCATATTATTTATTTTTAAAGTTCCAGCAACTGCCGCAGTAAGGTCGAATCAGCAATTTGTTACCTTTCGAGATGCGACCATTTATTTTAATGGTACTAAGATCGGTGATGCTTATAACAATTACAATTTTAATGTGCAAGAAGGAGCGCTTTTTTATACTTACGAATGGAATCCAGCTAATCTTCCTTCCAATGTTAATTGGTATATGCAAGGTGAAAACTTTAATGGCCAAGATACTTCATCTGCAAGGAATGACAGTGGCAATTATGGTTATTTTCGATGTTCTAATGGGACGCCTCCTGCTGTCACGCCTTTCAGTATCGCAATGGTGCCCATCTTGGCTGGGCAAACTTGCACGGTGAGTTGTAAAGGAGATTGGGACTATAATAACCCAAAAATAAATGGCATAGCTACGTGGTGGAGTCGATACGATTCGGTTACTTGTGCGGATTAATAAATAATTCAAAGACAATGTCATTCCCGCGAAGGCGGGAATCTATTCATAATGGATTCCCGCCTTCGCGGGAATGACAGAGCTTTTCCTACCCCACCTCAAATTTAATCCCCTGCGCCAAAGGCAACGCCTGGCTCCAATTAATGGTGCTAGTTTGTCTTCTCATGTAAGCTTTCCAGGAGTCAGAACCGGCTTCCCGACCGCCGCCAGTATCTTTTTCCCCACCAAAAGCGCCGCCAATTTCAGCTCCAGATGTGCCGAGGTTCACGTTGGCGATACCGCAATCGCTGCCGCGTGCGGATAAAAAGGTTTCCGCAATTTGAATGTTTTGCGTAAAAATAGCCGATGAAAGACCATGCGCCGAGTGATTTTGCATGGCGATGGCGTCTTCGAGATTTTTATATTTCATGACGTATAGAATCGGTCCGAAAGTTTCTTCTTGGACGATCGGCCATTCATTTTTTGCGGAAACGAGAGCGGGTGTAACATAAAAACCTTTTCCACTAATCGCTTTGCCGCCAAATAAAATTTCGCCACCCGCTTTTTTAACTTGATCAATGGTATGTAAAAATTGTTTGACCGCGGCTTCATCAATGAGTGGGCCCATCAAGTTTTTTTCATCTAAGGGATCGCCAATCGTGACTTTTTTATAGGCCGCGATTAAAGCCGTAATCAATTTTTCATAAATGCTTTCATGTACGATCAAACGTCTGGTAGTTGTGCAACGTTGTCCCGCCGTTCCCACTGCGCCAAAAGTAATGGCTGGCACGGCTAATTTTAAATTCGCGGTTTCATCCACAATAATCGCATTGTTGCCGCTCAATTCGAGCAGTGCACGCCCCAGGCGTTTTGCAACGACTTCATTTACCATGCGACCCACCACGGTTGAGCCAGTAAAAGAAATCAGTGGAACGCGTGTGTCTGCCACAAATTTTTTAACAAGATCATTATCGTCTGTGATGAACAGCGACAAAATGCCGGGATAACCCTCTTTTTTCATCACTTCATTACAAATATGTTGAACGGCAACCGCGCACAAAGGCGTTTTAGGCGAAGGTTTCCAGATGACCGTATTGCCAGCAATCGCTGCAACAAAAGCATTCCACGCCCAGACAGCCACCGGAAAATTAAAAGCGCTAATGACACCAATCACACCGAGCGGTTGCCATTGTTCATACATGCGATGTTCTGCACGTTCAGAATGCATCGTTTTACCGTACAACATCCGCGCTTGACCCACAGCAAGATCTGCCATATCAATCATTTCTTGAACCTCGCCTAAACCTTCTTGGCGAGATTTTCCCATTTCAAGAGATACTAAAAACCCGAGTGATTCTTTATTTTTACGTAATGCCTCTCCTAACAAACGCACTAATTCACCGCGTTTGGGGGCGGGTACATTTCGCCAGGTCTGAAAAGCTTTTTCAGCGTCTTTAATAATTTTTTCATAATCGGAGGCATTTCCTCGATATACCGACGCAATTGGTTCGCCGGTCGTCGGGTTGTAAGAAATAATTTCTCCGTCCGCTGTATTTGTCGACCAATGATCTGCACCGGAACACGATGCAGAATTTTTATTTTCTAATTTTAATGAAGAGAGAATGTTATGCATAATATTGTCCAAAACGATTGCTCGTAATATCTTTTAAAGAAAATTGTTCTTGTTTTACTAGACCTTTAAATTTTCCTTTTTGGCTCACTATTAAATCCAATATCGCACAAACTTCAGAGGCTGTTGTTAATTGAATGGCAGACCAGTTTTGTCCATTAATTTTTTTGGGATAGAATTTTTTTACGTAATTTTCTTCAGATAAATGTTGATCTTGTTGTCCAGTCACAGAGACATACACGAGTACCACATCTTGGCTGGTCTTTGGAATGGAATTTTCTAAAATGCGTTTTAAGGTATCACGATCATCATTTAATTTGAGATCATTCATTAACAATCGCATTTTTTCACAGTGGCCAGGATATCGAATAGTTTTATAACTAATATTTTTGACTTTGCCATTATAAGAATTTGCAAGACTGCCTATGCCACCCGACGTGTTAAAAGCTTCATAAGTCAGGCCGTCGATTTTAATTTCTTCTAAATCCTCAAGTGGAAGGGTATGCACCTCTTTGCCATTGATAACGGCTTGGCAAAGATTGCCATATTCGTTAATTAAACCATCTGTCGACCATGTTAAAGAATATTGTAATGCATTGCTAATATTGGTGGGCAACGCGCCGACTCGCATTTTAACGCTATCTAAAGCTTGAAAATGTTCCATTAAGTCATTCGCAACCACGCTTATAAAACCGGGCGCCAAACCACACTGTGGGACAAACGCACTGGTGACGTGACTCGCAAGATCAGATACCGTTGATGCGGTGTGTGTATCTTCGGTTAAGTCAAAATAATTTAAATTAAATTCTTTCGCAACTTTCGCGACGGTAATATTACAGTAATAAGGTAAACTCGAAACGATGGTTTCCATCGGATTTTTTTGCAAAAAAGCGGAAAGGTCACCATTGTTGAGTGCATCCAATGCGACTAAATTTAAATTCATCGTATTTTCACGAATACGCTTGAGATGTGCGGCGTCAATGTTGATATCCGCGAGATGTACCTCGTAATCTTTAGAGTTTGCGAGAAGAACAGAAATTAGAGATCCAATTTTACCTGCGCCAATGACAAGAACACGATGCATATCCATATCCTTAATTTTTTAAATAAAGGATAGCATCTTACGCCATTCAAATTTATAGTGCAATTTGCAAAATAAATAAAAGAAACATGATGAGGTATCCGCGCATTCCCGGTTGATGCAAATAAAGTTGCGCGCCAATGATGATGACAATCCCTAATCGTTGTAATGCATGATTTGGATCGGGATGAATGCTCGCATAAAACAAATAATAAAAAATCCCCAATAATACAAAAGCACATAATGCACGATTGCTTCCTCGAATAGATTTTGCCGAAATAGTCTTGTTGTTTTTTTTATATAAACCAACGAGACCGCCGCTATATGGACCACCATAAAAAATGGTTTTTATATTTGCGTATGTTTTTACGGGCAATTGAATACTATAACGCAATAAATTTTTTAATTGATCGCATTCGTGTTTCGACATACAACTTGCGATAACTAAGCTATTTTCTTTAAGAATGTTGGTGAAATTCGCAAAAGATTCACGAAATAATGCGACACGTTTTAATTTTTTAATACCCAACTGACCTAAAATGAGTGGTAACGTCATGGTTTCTGGATGTTCGAAATAAATTAAATCAAATTGCTGAGAAGCATTTAGTAAAAAAGTATTGATATCTGTATTCTGAATAGTGAAATTTTTTTCTGTATAGTGTTCACAAAAAAAATCTGTCGCCGTTTTGTCAGGTTCGACAAGTGTATAATGTATGTTTGAAGAGGTCAGAAGTTTTCGTAAAGACCTTTCGCTTGGAAAACTGCCCGCGCCAATAATCAATATGTCGTGAATCCAGTCATTTTTTTCAGGAATTAATTTCTGTAACAATAAATCCGCTTTTTTTTCGATTTTTTGATGATATTTTAAAAGTTTCGACATGCTTACCTAAATAAAATAAATACCTGACGCTGATGCGATCATCGTGTCTTCTTCGTTGAATAATTCCATGCGAGTGACTGTAATTTTATTTCCCGTGCGAAGAACGGACGATTTCGCTATAAATTCCTCACCTTTTCCAGGTCGAAGATAATCAATATTCAAATGTATCGTACTTGCTTTGCTTAATTCTGCTTCTAAGTTTTCCAGCGGAAGTCCATCGTGTTTTTTGATAAAGGCCAAAAGTGCCGCCGCCCCTCCTGCCATATCTAAAACCGATGAAATCACGCCACCATGCAAAATTCCCTGAATGAAATTTCCAATTAAATTATCCTGCATTTTAAAACGCAAAATGATTTCATCACTTTCTGTAAAGAATGAGATACCGAGTAATTGATTAAATGGCACAGCAGAAAAAGCTTCCATGAGGATTTTTGCGTGGTTCATGCTATTCCCTTTTTATCAATCAGGCTTAGGTGTTTTTATTCGATCAAAAGGCGTTGGTGCTTTCCATTCGCTTTCGTTTTGTTTTTGAATTTCACCAAATTCATCGATAGGTTGATTGGGCGAATTCAGTTTTGCTGCTACGGTTAATTTGATTGCATCGTTCAATGCTTCTATCACATGCGGTGAAGGTTCTGTTTTTGAAAGTGTTGTCGAATGCGTGCCTGTTTCTGGATTCATTGAATAAGTGCTAATATTTGCTTTATCTTTATCGGATAAATATTCAAAAACAGGTTTTAAAGTAAATTTTTCTTTTGAATGTTTTAAAACCGTATAAAGATTGTGAAGCGCATGGACGCCTTCTGCGCCTTTGTTCGGATCAGACGCAAGACCCACGGATTCTTTTACTTCTTTTTTCAGTTTAAGTTGAAGATCTTTATCATCACCACAAATTTCATCGATCAATTCATCACATTTTTTTTGCATGGATTTAATCGGATTGGGTTTCAATTTCATCTGGGGATCCATGTGTAGTTCTAATTGTTTCCCCGTCAAATACTCGATGAGCGGTTGCAATGTCGACACAGATTGATAGACGAGTTCTGATTTATTCTGCGCCAAGGCATAAAAATCTTGCTCAATAGACATGAGGATATTATTAAATTTTTGCGGATCATTTTTTAAGCCAGGTTCCCATTCTAAAAGTAATGCGCTAATGACTGCTCGTAGTTCTTTATTATCGACGGGTTGTTTTGTTGGATTTGCCATACTGATGCCTCTCAATCACCTCTCAATGCTGATCCCCATATTATATGCTATATTTCGTCCCACTGTCTGGACTTTCTCTTATGGCTATTGAATCTTTTGTAACACTCAAAATTGCGGTTCCTCGCCCAATTCGTCATTATTTTGACTATTTGCCGCCCGTTCAAGGCCCATGGCGGCATTTGCAACCAGGGTACAGGGTAAGAGTATCATTCGGTCGCCGTGAGGAAATTGGCTTTTTTATGGGTTTTAATGAAAATCCGAATTTCTCGGCTGAAGCGTTAAAACCAGTGTTGGAAGTGCTTGATAATCAATTGATTTTTGACGGACACGTTTTTTTGTTATGTGAAAAAGCGGCGGACTATTATCATTTTCCACTGGGTGAAATTTTGCATCATGCGCTTCCAAAAAAATTGCGGGAAGGAAAATCCTTAGAGAAAACTAAATTTGCAAAAATTAATAAATCGACAACGACCAAAGAAGACCATTTGAGCTTAAATGAAAGTCAGAAAAATGCGATCGCGGCTATCCAGCGAGCTTCATCTTTTCAGGTATTTTTATTAAATGGGGTGACGGGAAGTGGCAAAACAGAAGTCTATTTACAGGTCATCAAAAAGATAATTCTTGAAGGAAAACAAGTATTGGTACTTGTGCCCGAAATTGGATTGACGCCTCAAACTCTCACGCGTTTTGCAGAGCGTTTTTCTGAATTGAGCGTTGTGTTGCATTCGGGATTAACAGAAAAACAACGTTTACACACCTGGTGTTTAAGTCGATCCGGGGAAGCGAAAATTGTGATTGGTACGCGTTCCTCTATTTTTTTACCTTTTCAAAATTTAGGATTAATTATTATTGATGAGGAACACGATCTTTCATTCAAACAACAGGAAGGCTTTCGTTATCATGCGCGTGATCTTGCAATTTTACGCGCACATTTTCAGAAAATTCCCATTGTCCTCGGAAGCGCCACTCCTTCGCTTGATACTTTATTTAAAGCCGAAATGGGAAAATTTTCCCCACTATTTTTACCTCATCGTGCAGGAAATGCAGAATTACCAGCATGTAAAGTGATTGATATTCGCAATCAGTTTTTAGAAGAAGGCGTATCCAATGCATTGTTAAGCGAAATAAAAAATCACTTGAATGCAAACAATCAAGTGATGTTATTTTTAAATCGTCGAGGATACGCACCACTCATCATATGTCATGCATGTGGATGGATGGTGAATTGTCGTCGTTGCGAGAAGCGAATGACATATCATGATTTTTCGAAACGCATGCATTGCCATCATTGTGATTATCAAAAAATATTACCTAAGCAATGTGAATCATGCGGAGAAAAAAAATTACAAAGTATCGGACAAGGCACGGAACAATTAGAGCAAGTGTTGCAAAAACATTTTCCTTCTGCGTCAGTTGTGCGAATCGATCGTGATACCACAAAGCGTAAAAACGCAATGGAAACTATTTTAAATGATATTCAATCCGGTAAGCATCACATTTTGATTGGTACACAAATGTTAGCGAAGGGACATCATTTTCCTAATGTGACACTCGTCGGTATTATTGATGCAGATGGTGGCTTTTTTAGTAGTGATTTTCGCGCACTGGAGAGAATGGGGCAGTTAGTTTTGCAAGTGGCAGGTCGTGCTGGACGTCACGAAAAAAAGGGAACGGTGATGATTCAAACGCATCATCCTGATCATCCCTTGTTGCATCAATTATTAAAAGAAAGTTATAAAGTTTTTGCTGACACTTTATTAATAGAACGAAAATTGGCGGGATTACCTCCTTTTTCATTTTTTGCGTTGTTTCGTGCCGATGCTTATCAAACTGAAATTGCGCTCGCGTTTTTGCAGAAGATAAAAGAAATTTCTGTTTCTAACCAAAAAGTATTTTTATTAGGGCCGATCCCAGCGCCTATGCCAAAGCGTGCGGGACGATATCGTGCACAATTATTAATTCAAGCGGAGACACGTCCGTTATTGCAAAACTTTTTAAAAAAACTCCTTCCTGAAATTGAAAAAATCTCACTCAAAACCAAGGTCCGCTGGTCGTTGGATGTGGATCCGTTGGAGATGTTTTGAATAGAACAATCTTGTCATTCCCGCGAAGGCGGGAATCCATTTTGGGATAGATTCCCGCCTTCGCGGGAATGACATTTAGATTATACATTGACCTACGCGAAAACTTTGATATACTGCCCACTCAAAATTTGCCGGGATGGCGGAACTGGTAGACGCGCCGGACTCAAAATCCGGTGGTGGCGACACCGTGTCGGTTCGACTCCGACTCTCGGTAATTTTTATCATTTTTCTATTCTTCAAATTTTCTTGGTTAAGTGGTGGCTGTTGCGAAATGCTCCGTCATGTCATGCCAGCATGTTTTTAGCTGGCATCCAAGAGGCTTTGCTACAGCAACTTAGTATAATGGGCTTTTAAGATTGCCCAAAGATGGGCTTTTTTATTGTAGAATCTTGACGGTCAAGGTCCCGGTGGCACAGATGGATAGCGCAGCCCCCTCCTAAGGGGCAGGTCGGAGGTTCGAATCCTCTCCGGGACGCTTTGAAAAATAAGGGAATTCTTAAATATAAGCTTTTTGAGACTTGAAATTTTTTACTTTGGGTGACCATCTGGGTGACCATTTTTAATAAATGAACTTCACTTGAGAATGAGTTAATTGGCCCCATCTAATCAAAACAATAATTATAGGGTGCTGTTTTATGAGCGACTGGTTTTTATCAGGATTGAGTTGGTTGTTATCCTCAGTGGTAGGCGGGCTAATAACTTATTTGTTTATGAAACATCGTGATGAATCTACGGAAAGAAAAAAAATAAGAAACGAGTTAGTGGCAACTAGTCAGCTTGTTTGTTTTTATCTTGCTATGCAACAATCAGAACTTGGTGGCCTATTAAAAAACATTGAATATCGACAATCTCAACTTAATAATATAAAAGCTAACGAAACCCGCAGTAGAGATAGCATAGTTGCGGTATTGCAAGATTTTTCTCTTTATCAACAACTCAATATTAATATTGAAAAAATTAGCGAGGTCATATTATTTTCTGGCAATAATGAGCGGGGCATTGTTGAAGTATTGCAAAGTATTTTTATTAGCAATAAGAAATATTTTAAAATTCTTAGCACTTTGGAACGATTTAATGAAGTAAAGCGGTTAAGAGAAAAGGAAGCTGCTGATGTGAATGTTATTAGGGCTAATTTATTGTCATTTTCTGAAATAAACTTTCCTGAATACATTAAAGAAATCGAGCAAAATTTTGAATTTATTTCAAAGTCATTAGAGTCATTTAAAGCTACTATGAAAGATAAATTTAATATAATTATTAATTTATCTGTTGGGCCAGTTGTACAATTGAATTGATATATTAAACGTATAATTGTGATGTTCTTTTTTAAATGTATGCGTGATAATTGAGAAGTGATAATAAATGGAAATTAAATTTACAAATGTATAAAATTATTTGATTGGAGTTAAAGTTACAGTCGCTATTCTAGCTAGTCGTTCTTTTACCTTTCTAAATGCCTTTTCGTTTTTATATTCAGGTGAAGGAACAACGATTGCATGAGCTGGGTTTTCGTCTGTCGGGTCAGGTTTTACATCTAATATATAATTAATTTCATTTCTTTCGATAGTTTCATTTCTGATTTCCAATGTTTTTAAAGATACTACGCAATCAGTTTTAGATTTCCGTGACTGTTCAGGGTTATTATTTTTTAATTGTGCTCTATCAACAGAAGGTTGCATATTCCTGTCATTAAATGCAGAAGAGCTAATTTGATATACCCCGTTTTCTAATTTATAGCCGCCATCAGCTAGTCGAACACTTCGATATAATATTTCTTCATCCTCAACGAAGGAATTAGATTGAGATAAGTGCATGTTTGGACTACCGGTTGAGCCAACTAAATAACTCTACATAACAATTTAAATTAAAGTTTTGTATTTCCCCATCTTCCATTTCATTTATTTTATCGTTACTGCTTTTTAAGTATTCAATATAATTTTCTTTTGCTCCAACATACAATGTAATTTTCTTATTATTAATTCCCCACCATTCTAATACTATGTTTCCTTCTGAGTCTGCCGAAATATAAGGGCTGCTCCAATTCATACTAGCATCATAGGACAGGGAAAATATTCGTTTTAGTAAATTTTGGGTGTTATTGATAGCTAATTGACCGGGTTGTTTGGCATTGTAGCCATCCCAATTATTTTGGTAGTTTTTAATATGATTTAATTTTGTTAGACAGGATTCTAGTTCTGATATTTTGCTATTTATATATATTTTATAAATATTTTCATCATTGTTACTACTATGGGATGAGGACAATCCAAAAGTAACCTGCTGATTGAATTCTGTGTTATATGGGCTGTAATTAGCATGAGCTAGTTGGGTCATAAAAAAAGCTCTCTAGTTTTATCAGTTATACATTTTTCAAATAAGGAATTTTTCTGAATTCTTAATGTATCAATTCTTTTCCATACATTATCATCGTTTGGTTGAAGGTATTTAAAATCAAAAATATCTAAATCCAGTAAAATAGATGTATAACCTGCTTGTACTGGTGCAGTAGCAGTTTGATGTATGATAGCTAATCCCCCTTCTTGCTGTGGTATTTGAATCTGTAAAAAAAATCCGGATAGGCTAGCATCGAAGACTTTTGGGCAGATATTGAAATATTCTTCCAAGTCAAAATTTAACGCGGGAATGTCTATCCGATTAATATATCTCACTGCGACACGAGTTACTTTAGTTGGATTTGTTTCTTCAAGAAAAAATTCCCATAATTTTTTTGCTTTTGAGTAAAGGTCTTCCCAGTCTTTATATGTATTTACTATGCTGAATGTAATGCCTGTTTTTTTTAATTGGAGAACGTATTCTTTATTGGAGGAGCTTACTTTTAATCCTGCTGAGGCGCTTGTAAAGCTAGTTCGTTCATTCTGCACATCAACCTGGGCTGTTTTTAAAATTATATTTTCTTTATTTGGGTACTCGTCTTTAATTTTTTCGTGAATATTTTCTAACAGGCCATTAAGGGCGTGATTGGGTTGCACTTGAATGTCAATTAATGCTTCAACTATTGGTGGTTTGTTATAAATTTTCGTCATAGTTAATTCTTTGATTTCGTTAAGAGCCAAGCCGCAATAGATATGATCAGTTTATCTATTTTATTCTAAAATTTAATTTCCCGCCAGTTAGTTACAGAGCTTTTTACAAAAAGCGGATAAAGTTTACTTAAGTGTAGATAAAAGAGGTACTAATTTGGCAGGTTCTATATTTAAGGTGATGGCAATTCTTAATAAGTTTCAAATGGAAATATTTTGCTCACCACGCTCTACCCATGTACGTACGCTCTAAACCAGCTTCAGCAGCAAAGCTTTCCTGAGAATAGCCTTTTTGTTTGCGGGCTTCTCGTATAAGTTTGCCGGTTAGGATATCTTCGGGTCATCCCTTACTTAAGTTAATAATTTCACCCGATAGGTTACGCCTAACAAGCGGCATAGGTATAAAATGATAGATATTTAGTCTAGATTGAGAGACTTAGCTGCGGGGAACAGTGAACCAACTTCAACTTTTAAGGTTTTGGCTATTCTAATTAAATTCAATGCCGCAATGTTGCGTTCGCCTCTTTCGACACTACCCATATAGGTTCTATCTAGCCCTACTTCATAAGCAAAACTCTCCTGTGAGAAGCCCTTTTCTCTTCGGAGCTCCCTTATTTTTTTGCCTAGCTTAATAAGTGCTGGATGTTTTTTACGCATATATGTAGAATATGCGCACTATACTTATAAAACCACGGACTATAAGTATCAAATGGAGGTGCAATCTAAATTAAGACGAGATGATATATGAGATATTTAATAATGTTGTTTTGCATAGCTACTATTAATTGCTATGCGAGCTCTATTCATGAGAAAAACCAAAATTTCCAGGGTGGACCGGTAGTTTGTGCTGGTATAAATGATGATAATAAAACTGAAAGATTAATAATTGGCAACCGTTTCGTAATTAATGGGAAACCATATGAATTTGCAGAACATTGGGAAAATGACGATTTCATGATGATGAGAAGCGAAAAAATAGATGGGCAACCCAAATATTATTTCTATCTGTACGATGTGAAAAAGAATAATAGTTTTCTCTTTATTAAAAACGATAAACATCAAACCTTACGAGGTACCAAATTCATTTGTGTCCCTTACCATGTGCATATTTAATTAAATTAGGCTCTATATGAAAAAATATTTAAGTAAAACAGTTGCGCTTTTACGAGTAAAAACAATTATCTTATTTATATTATTGCTATCAACTTTATCAATTATAATATCGTACATAATTACTGAAAATAATGTAAAAGCTACATTGTCGGTAATGAACGCGATGGGTACGTCGTCATCAAAAACGCATATGCTTTATTGCGAAAGTAAATTTAACACAGTAGTCTTGATTAGGGTTGTGATTGATTTCGATAATCGCACTATCATGGCATATGGCCGCCATCACAAAATGTTTGTGCACCCAAAAACTAATCTACCTTATTTTGTTGCTAATTATTTCGACAATATTATATTAACTAATGCCTATGCCAATGAAAACGGTGTGCCTAGTATTATACAATTCATTTTCAATAATCAATCAAACAAATACACTATAGAGTCTCTGAATGCTATAACAAGTGAAAGACAATGGAAACATAATGTAATATGCAAGTATTGAATACTTACAAAATAAGTTGATTGCAACTAGCCAGTATGTTTGTTTTTATCTTGCTATGCAACAATCAGAGCTTGCCGGTTTGTTAAAAGACATCGAATATCGACAATCGCAACTTAATAATATAAAAGCCCGTGGAATTCAAAGTAGAGACAGTGTAGTCACCACATTGCAAGATTTTTCTCTTAATCAAAATCTCAATATTAATATTGAAAAGATTAGCGAAGTCATATTATTTTCCGGAAATAATGAGCGTGGAATAGTTGAAATGTTACAAAGTATTTTTATTAGCAATAAAAAATATTCAAAAATTCTTGCGACCCTTGAGAGATTCAATGATGTAAAAAGGATAATAGGCAAAGAGACAACTGATGTGAATATTATGAGGGATGATCTATTGGTATTTGCTGAAAACAATTTCCCCCAATACGTAAAAGAAATTGAACAAAATCTCTCATTTATCTCTAAGTCGTTTGAAGCATTCAAGGCTACTATGAAGGAAAAATTTAATATCATTATTAATTTGTCAGTTGGGGAAATTGTACAGTTAAATTAATAGCTCCCCAGCAAAAAAAATTTTAGGCATATGTTAAATATCTGTACTATATTTAGTGAGCTTATTCGCTAAACCTTTATTAAGTAGGTAATGATATGACGTTAATTACCTACTTTAAGGCAGCCATTACCTACTTATTTTATTTCTACTGGGAAGCAAAAATAACCCTCTTTGAAAAAGCTTGTCCCCTTATGCTTTCAAAGGGGAAGGGTCGACGCACGAAGTGTGGCGGGGAGATTTATTTCAGCAATCGTGAACAAATCCCCCCGGCATGTTGAAAAACACATGCCGGCCCCCTTTTGCTAAGTGGGCGTTAGATTTACTTGGCTGTGCACAAAAACCTTCTTTGAAAAAGCTTGTCCCCTTATGCTTTCAAAGGGGAAGGGTCGACGGACGAAGTCCGGCGGGGAGATTTGTTCTCTAATTTCCTTTATTTCTCCATTCAAATTTTTAAAAAACTCACCTAAGGTTAAATTAATGGATAATTACAACAAAAAAAATAAAATTTACTCTCGTTCATTGCGAACTAATCTCACAGATGCAGAGCTTTTATTATGGTCTCGAATAAGACGAAAGCAATTAGGCAATACTCAGTTTTATCGACAAAAACCGCTAGGCAATTACATAGTTGATTTTTATGCTTCTTCAGCAAAATTAGTGATTGAAGCGGACGGAGGTCAACATTTTGAAAAAAATAATACTTTGAAGGACAAAATACGAGATGATTATTTGAAAAATTTGGGATTGAAAGTATTACGTTTTGACAATTTGCAGATATTACAATCGATAGATGAGGTACTCGAAGTCATTTTTGCTGAAATCACAAAGACTTAAATCTCCCCGCCACGCTTCGCGTGTCGACCCTCTTTGTTAAAGAGGGTTATTTGTGCATGGCTAAGTAAATCTAGCGCCCCCTTAGCAAAAGGGGGCCGACATGTGTTTTTCAACATGTCGGGGGGATTTATTAGCTGCTGACAAATTTCCTTAGACAGGCGTAGTGCGTCGACCCTTCCCCTTTGAAAGCATAAGGGGACAAGCTTTTTCAAAGAAGGTTATTTTCACGCCCTTCATCACACGATACTTTTACATCTTCCCCCATCGACTTGCATCATCACACCTGTGATATAGCTCGCGGCATCTGAGACTAAAAAGGTTGCCACTTTCGCGAATTCTTCGGGATCGGCTAATCGATGTAAGGGAATGTCGCTTGCGATACGATCAATTTCTTGTTCAATCGACGTTTGATGTTTTTCAGCATAAAATTGCAATAATTGCTTGCTACGGTCAGTGCCTGTCCAGCCTGGTAAAATAGAATTGACTCGAATATTGTGTGTCGCCAATTCAATAGACAATGCCTTTGTCATGCCTAAGACGGCGGGGCGAAATACATTTGATAAAAACAATCCGGGTATGGGTTGTTTTCCGGAAGTGCTGGTGATTGTTAAAATGCTACCGGCTGAACTTTTTTTCAAAAAAGGAAGTGCCGCGTATATGAGATGCACTGCACTCATTAAGCTGATTTGAAAAGCATTCTGCCAATCGATGAGGGAAATTTCAGTAAAATTTCCGGCTTTAGGGCCAGCTGCATTTGTCACTAATATATCAATACCGCCGTAAACGTTAGCCGCGTCGTTTATCGCATTTTTAATTTCATGTTCATTTAACAAATCAAATGCACTGGTGTGAATGGTTGCATCAGGCACGGATGCTAAAATCTTTGCTTTTGCCGCTTCTAGACGATCTTCCGAACGACTTCCTAATATCACTTTTGCTTTTTCTCGAGCAAGCGAGAGGGCAGTTGCAAATCCTAATCCATCACTACTTGCTGCAACAAAAGCAATTTTATCTGTTAAGTTTAAATTCATAAAAATTATCTCGGTTTTGAAGTTTGGTTTCTAATTATAGCGCTTTAAACCATGCGATGCACTTGCTGAGCAAATTTGTATTTGATACTTTAAATGAGATTTAAAAAAAATAATTATTTTTTATTATAAAAAGGAAGTTATATGTTTAGAGCGTTAAGTCTTTTCTGTAAAAAATCCGAAGAACCCACCCAACCGATCCTTGATGTATATGCGCAAGAACTTTTGAATGAATTAAATAAAGAAGTCTGGAATAAGCAGAGAATTTTACGCCGCGTCTTACTTGCTTTTGGCGCTGGTACGATTGTTTCGCTCGGGGCCACTGCAATTTCTTATACGGCTAAAAGAGAAAAATATTTATCCGATTATATCAACAAACAAAAAAATCCCGACACATGGGATGAACCTTGTGGAGACCTTATTGCAGGGATGAGTAGAGATGCAGGCGAAGGATATTCGATTCCTTGTCCTCCACCCCTTCTTAGTCCTGAATTTAGCTACTACGAAATAAAGGATGTTTCGCCTGTTTGTTATGATTGGTGCATGAATTTGCCGGGCTCTCGTAAACTTGTTGGTCTTGGAATCGCAATGGCTATAACTGGAATAGTGACGCTTTGCGCGGTGGCTCCTGTTATTAAAGCTGCGGTAAGTGATTCAGAATGCGGAAAACAATATTGTTTAACGGATTTAAGTGCCAGTCTCCAAGATAAAATCAAGCGATATTTATCCTCGAATTTCTATGATTCTGCAAGAAATATGACGATTAGAGAAATTAGAAATATTTTAAAAACAAGAATACTAGAGCGCACCATAGAATTTTCGGTGTAATAAATGTAATTATGTCATGCCAACTAAAAGCAGCGTAGGTCTCCACACAAGCCGTCGTCCCGCGATTTATTCGCGGGATCCAGAAAGCCCTACGATGTTGCTCTGGATCCCGCGAATAAATCGCGGGACGACGGGTTATGAGAAATCTGCAACAACGCAGGACTTGCCGCGGGACATCTACTTCATTTCAACACACTATTTTTTTCAACGTTTTCATCAACAGGATGTAAAACAACTTCTTCTTTCGCCTTTGGCTTGGATGAAAAAATTCGAAATGGAGAACGATAAGTTTCCTTAATTTGATTTACTGTTTCATTCACCTTTTCGATATTATATCGCATCATGTATAAAGCACTTTCGAGTGCTATAAATAAAATCGCGATCATTCCAACATTTTTGGTATTCGAATTGGAATTTTCGACAAGGACTGCCAATGTTGCGATGACATACATGGCGGTAATTAAAACATTACTCACGTTTAATACGTGAATACTACCTTTCAGGCATTTGTCTTTTGCCGTTACTATTTGTTTATTTTCAGCGGAATTTTTTTCTTCGCGTAAATCTTTTGCGGTTCGGACTGCGCGTTCTGCTTTATACATGGTATAAAATAAAGCGCTACTCACAGGAATTCCAATTAAAAAAGTTCCGGCAACAATTGGCAGTTTTTCTTGATATTTTGATAATTGATATCCGGTATACATACCAACGGCTACGCGTAGAAAGGATGAAAAAACTAAAATAGGATCTTTATTAAAAATATGAAAATAAGATTGCTTTCGTTCGGTTTCAATATTAAGTTTATCTTCGCGGTAAATTCTAACAAAACGAGAAAGTGTTTCATCATTCATGTTATCTTCATGACAGTTTGCAAAAAAAGATTTGGCTTTTTTTCCAAATTGTTTTTCTACCATGACTAATGCCTCATCATGTGTCACTTTATCATCTCTCTGTAATAGTAAACGATTAACATCATCACGATAATTATTTTTTAAATTTTCTGAAACAATTTCATCATCCTCAGTATAAACTCGAATAATATTGGGCAAGGTTGCAATCGTAAGCTGCCATCCCGTAAGAATAGAAACTAAACTTGCAGGAAACCACCAGCCAAGAGCGTTTCCAGCGAGTATGGCTTGCGCATAATTTAAAGGGTAAACATTGGAGCCTACTAAACAAATATATTGTAATAAAATTTGTAGAGATAAATAAAAATTGGTATGAGTGAAGGCGCGATAGTTTTTAAGTTTTTGTAATAATAACCCGCAATTTTTTCGATATTCTGCATAGGAGTAATAACGCAATGCGAAATTGAGTCCGATAAGTAATAAAGGTATTTGAAAACCTAATCGTGCGGCTAGACTAAATGGCGCTATTAAATTTTGTATCGCCAATATTCTCGGGACGCCGAAAGTAAGAAGAGGAATTAAACACGCAGAGAAATGTGCTGTTTCCCTTATATTTTTCAACCATGATGTTTTGCCTTCAAGAATAAATTCTCTGAAAGAAGGTAAATGTGCGACTTGTAAAGTATCTTTAATCGCGGTTTCGTTGGATGAAAAAGTAAAAGAAAACAAAATTAAATCCGCGAGGGCAAGTGGAAAGGTAATAATATAGCTATAATTGCCTAGGTTTAAAGGTCTAGAAAAAATTGCTTCGAAGCAAGAATCTATCGCTAAATTTCCAAATTGAAGTAATGTGTAGGTAAAAGCGAGATTGGATAATTTTGATAAATCATTTAGTCCGACATATCCATAATAATTTATTTTATGCGATTCTACGATAGCTTCTAATTCATATCGTGTTTTTTTATATTTTTGTTCCAATGTAAGAATGGTGGTTTCACCACAATTCAAAAGATAATAAAGCGGGGGAGTTGCGGCAGGAATATTTTCTGATAATTTTGTTTTTTCGTCGTCTTCTAATTCTAGCATATGATTTCCTTTTTATTTTTATTTCCTTGACCCAACGCATCATATAGAATGCGTTTGCACGACACAAGACGCAATCTATTATTTGTCATGCAAAAACCCGTGTCATTCCCGCGCAGGCGGGAATCCATTATGAATGGATCTCCGCCTGCGCGGAGATGACAGAGAGTTTAATAATATTGGAATTTATGCATGAAATGGCTTAAGTTTTTTTTGATTCTACCATTGATATACGCCCCTTTCGTTTTTGCTGAAATAAAAAAAGTTGATTTTGACATCACGGAAGAGACCGTGAATTTTAACGGCCAATATTCAAAAGCCATTGTGGTAAATAAACAATTACCTGCACCAACCTTGCATTTTAAAGAAGGCGATGAAGTTCA
>JABDEN010000013.1:0-1794 GCA_013287025.1 Gammaproteobacteria bacterium
ATTCAAATAAAAACCAAATCGGTAATGCCAATAATATTTGTGAAAGTACATCAGGGGGTGTGAGTAACATGCCAAGAATAAAGGCGCCGACGATAATGTAGGGGCGAAATTTCACCAATTGTGATTTTGAAACGACGCCTCCCCACATTAATAAAATGGTGACAATGGGTATTTCAAAAATAATTCCAAAAATAAAAAACATTTTAAGCGTGAAATAAAGATATTCACTAATATCTGGCATCAAACGCACGCCATGTGGAGTAGCGTTTTGAATAAAACCAAATAATATCGGAAAAATAATAAAATAAGCGAATAACACACCGAGATAAAACAAAATGGAACTTGCAAAAAGCAATGGCCATATTAAACGTTTTTCTCGTGGGTAAAGCGCAGGCGCGATAAAAGCCCAAAGATGATAAAGAAAAATGGGGGCAGCGAGAAAAAATGTCGCTGCAAAAGTTAATTCATACGGAATATAAAAAGGCGCAAGTACATTGGTTGCGATGAGTTCTTGGTTATTGGTCAAATGTTTTAATAAAGGGCGCGCTAATAATGTATATAAATCATTCGCAAAATAAGCGAGCGGAATAAATAAAAGAAAAAATCCTAATAATGATTGAATCAGTCTTCTGCGAAATTCGATGAGATAGTGCATGTGGGTCCTTTTGTTGTATCATCCGTCGTCCCGCGACTTGTTCGCGGGATCCAGTGACAGTATTGCGGGAGGTCTGGATCCCGCGAACAAGTCGCGGGACGATGGATGATGAGAACTAGGATTGTCTTTTAAATTTTCTGAAAAAAAATTCCCAGTCAGCGTTTTACACCGCCGCATCGTCTTCCCTAAAAATCGCGCGACGTCAGGTAAATGCTCAGGTTTGAATACAATAATGGCGACGATCGCAATCACGAGAAGTTCATGAATGTTCATCATTCGACTCTTCTTTTAAACCCTTGCGAAAACTTTGGATGGCTTGACCCAAATCATTCCCCAATTCTCGCAAACGTTTGGTGCCAAATAAGACGACAATGATCAGAAAAATTAACAGAAGCGAGCCTATCCCTATGCCGCGAAATCCCATTTCTTGACACTCCTATGTCATATTTGATGGGGGGTAATCCAACCCAGCCAATAACCTAAAAACAATAATATAAATAAAGTAAGCGATAGCGCAATTCGCCAAGTGAGGGCTTCTACAACGCGGATGGAATTATTTTTTTTGCTGACAAGATAGAAAAGTGCACTCCCGAGGCTATAAAGGATGAGGAGTAAAAAAATCACAATAACCACTTTGAGTAGCATAGAAAATCCTCTGCGTTTTTATCCATAAGGATAGTGTAACAAAAATCTGTTATGCCAGCATGCTTTCCGTTTCCATCCAAGAGCCTTTAAAAAATTCTGTCATCCCCGCGCAGGCGGGAATGACGGATTCCTTATCCCTCACAAAATTGCTATAATCAACGCCCTTTTTGAGGTCCTTGATAAAACATGCAAAAAAAATTAAAAATTTGGCTCCAATATATCGCTCCCCAGCATTTATTGACACGTTTTGCGGGGTTTATGGCAGAAAATCGAATAGGCTGGTTGAAAAATTTTCTTATTCGCTGGTTTATTGGCAAATATAATGTCGATCTTAAGTTGGCACGACTTGAAAAAGTAGAAGATTATCCTAATTTTAATAGTTTTTTTATACGCCAACTTAAACCCGAGCTTCGTCCAATTGTGGAAGGCGCCAAAAATATTGCGTGTCCCGTAGATGGTGCAATCAGCCAAATTGGCAAAATTCATAAAGACGT
>JABDEN010000013.1:1804-34066 GCA_013287025.1 Gammaproteobacteria bacterium
TTTTCTGATCATTGTCGTCTTATTTGGCACCAAACGTTTGCGAGAATTGGGGAATTATTGGGAGGCGGTGAAAGTCACGCCAAAACATTTTTTGACGGAGATTTTGCAACACTTTATCTTGCGCCGAAAGATTATCATCGCGTACATATGCCCCTATCGGGAGAGCTTCGAGAAACCATTTATATTCCTGGCAAATTATTTTCCGTCAATCAATTAACGGTGTCCCAGGTTCCACAACTTTTTTCTCAAAATGAACGTTTAGTGTGCTTATTCGAAACCGCTGTTGGGCCGATGGCGGTGATTATGGTTGGCGCGATGATTGTGGGAAATATTAAAACCGTATGGCCCTTAAGTTTTCATCCGGATCGTATTGTCAAAAAGTTTTATGAGAATATGGTGCGCCTCGAAAAAGGGGCGGAAATGGGATATTTCAAATTAGGTTCAACCGTCATTGTTTTATTCCCCAAGAATGTCATTGAATGGGAAAAAGGATTGAAAGAAAACTCAATTTTACAAATGGGAAAACTATTCGGGAAAGTGCACTAACTATCATGCCAGCTAAAAGCACACTAGTGAGCTAAAAACATGCTGGCATGACACGGATTTTTAATTAATTTTACAACAACTACCATTTAAGCTTATCTTAATGAAAATCTCATAGAATGTAGCCCCAGTTATTTCAGGTAAATCAAATGAAAAACAGAAAGACTTCAAATGTGGGTGGAAGTATTTTTTTATTTATTCTTGTATATTTTATTTATCGAATATTATTAGAAGACGATATTTTACCTTTCTCAATTACCTCTGTTCAATCCACCATGAATCACTGGGTAAAGCACTGGCATTTTTTAGTGGTGGGATTAATTCCAGTTTATATCGCACTTCTTTTTTTTGGCGCGGTGATTCTCGGAATTTTTTTTGGTGACAAGATAGAACGTTTGATTTCAAAAATTTTACAAAAGAAAATACATTGATTAAGCTGACACCAGTGTGAGACATAGGCTTTAGCCTTGGTGCGAAAAACTCTAAAAAATAAGAAAGACTTTCTCTGATTTTAAAATTAACCTTTTGAATTTAAAAATATAAATTTTTTGCGTTTATTTTTTAATCTCTCCCTACTTCTATTTAATTTAAATATAAAGCGTAAAGTACAACTCATTCGGGATGACAAATGGACCGGCATTAAGGATCGAAGCTTTTAAGGATCGTCTATCAGGATAATAGTCAGGGCAAGGATTCCCAGAAAAGGGTTGATCATGGAGATCTCCCTTTTTTTATTTTTCTTTCATAACGTTGATAATAATAAAAAGAAACGAACATGTTTGCGAGAATAGTAGAAAAAATAGAAAATTATAATAGAAAAAGAAAAGTGTCCCTCATTGATGCAATCCTTGAGTCTGAGTTGGATGTTGTAAAAAAATTAATAAGAAAAAAAGCTGACGTAAATCAAGCCTCCTCTTTTCGCTCAAAACCTTTATTTCTAGCAGTAGAATCTCGTGAAATTTTAATCACGAAAGAATTATTAGATGCCAAAGCTGATGTTAATTTTTTACAAGAAGGTATATTCCCATCCACCGCTTTAATTTGTGCTGTAGAGTTAGGTGTGGGGGAGATTATAGATGCATTATTGGAAGCAAAGGCTCACGTAAATTTAGAAGCCAATGGTCGAACTGCCTTAATAGCCGCAGTAGAAGGAAGCAAAAGCAAAACAATTAAAAAGATAATAGATGCGAAGGCAGATGTTAACATTTCAAATCATATCGGTACAACTCCACTTTTGATTGCGGTGAGGAGGAAATATTTCAACATATCAAAGAATCGAATAGCTATCCTTGAAGCATTAATTGCAAAGAAAGCAAAACTAAATGATTTGTATTCTACAGGCGAATCATTGTTGCACGTTGCTATTGATAATGAAGCTATTCCTGTCATTGAATTTTTATTAAAAGCGAAAGCGGATATTGATTTGAGAAGATTACATTATTATGATGACCGTCATTCGTGTCAAGGCGAAAGTGCTTTCGAATATTCTCGAACAAAAAGCGATGAAATTCAGAATATATTTAACAAAGCACAAATCACACAACAATACCAAGCGGAAATGCAAACTTTATTGTTAGGTTTATATAAAAATCCGGAATTAAAATCTTTAGAAGAACCACAAAGAATAAGAAATAGCGAAAGTTCTCTCAAAGTTTTCGCTGAACATGTTTTATATGATAAAAATGTAGTGAAAGAAATTGCGGGTTTTTTAAAGCCAAAAATGTAAGCGAAAGATTGAGAGAAACTTTCAATAAACCCTCACCCCTAGCCCCTCTCCCCTCACTGCGTTCCGGTAGAGGGGAACTTTTCTTTTAATTCCCCTCTCCCCTCACTGCGTTCCGGTAGAGGGGAACTTTTCTTTTAATTCCCCTCTACCGCTTGCGGGAGAGGGGTTAGGGGTGAGGGTCTGTAGCCAACACAAATTTCTAAAGATTCGGCGCCAACCACCTTTTCACCAATTCAATATCCATTTTTTTACGTATCGCATAATCTTCGACCTGATCCTCAGAAATTTTGCCTATACCAAAATATTCAGAATCCGGATGCGAAAAATAAAATCCGCTGACAGAAGATGCGGGTAACATCGCAAAGTTTTCAGTCAGTGTAATACTCTCAGGATTTAATAACGCAAATAACAATGGTTTTTCCGTATGATCGGGGCAGGCAGGGTATCCCGGCGCCGGGCGAATTCCTCGGTATTTTTCTGCAATGAGCTCTTCATTATTTAAATGCTCATTCGGCACATATCCCCAAAATTCTTTGCGCACTCTTTCATGCATATGTTCCGCAAAGGCTTCAGCCAATCGATCTGCAATAGCTTTTACTAAAATACTATTATATTCGTCATGTTGACTCTCAAATTCCGCGACTTTTTCATCTAATTCAACACCTGATGTGACCGCAAATCCCCCGATGTAATCAGGAATGCCTGTGGATTTTGGTGCAATGAAATCAGCGAGACTAATATTGGGGCGGCCCAATGGTTTTTTAGATTGTTGACGCAGCATGTGAATTGTCATTAATACTTCACGACGACTTTCGTCCGTATAAATTTCAATATCATCACCCACACTATTTGCTGGAAAAAATCCAATGACCGCATTTGCATGCAACCAATTTTCTTCAATCATTTTTTGCAGCATCTGGTTTGCATCTTCAAATAAATTTTTGGCGCTTTCACCAATAATTTCATCATTGAAAATTTGAGGATAACGCCCCGATAATTCCCAAGTATGAAAAAATGGCGTCCAATCAATGTAAGGCGCGAGTGTTGCAAGAGGATACGACTCAAACTTTTGAATCCCTAAAAACAAAGGCTTTGGCGGAGAATAATTTTCCCATTGAATTTTTACATGATTATCGCGCGCCGCTGCAATGGTTATAAATTCATTATCATTGCGTTTGTTTTTATGACGTTCACGTAATTTTTCGTAATCAAGGCGTGTGGTATTAATAAACGCATGCCGCGCATTTTCATTTAATAATTGCGATACCACACCCACTGCGCGTGAAGCATCAACAACATGAACAGTCGCGCCTGTATAATGCGGTTCAATTTTGATGGCGGTGTGCGCGCGTGAAGTCGTCGCACCGCCAATTAATAATGGAATGTTAAAATGTAAACGTTGCATTTCTTTCGCAACATGCGCCATTTCTTCGAGTGAAGGCGTGATGAGTCCACTCAATCCGATGATATCCATATTTTCTTTTTGGGCGGTTTCTAGAATTTTTTCACATGCTACCATGACACCTAAATCCATCACTTCATAATTGTTGCAACGCAATACAACGCCGACGATATTTTTTCCAATGTCGTGAACATCGCCTTTGACAGTTGCTAACAAAATTCTACCTTTGGATTTTTGCACTTGGCCTTTTTTAGCAGCTGTAATGTAAGGAATAAGATGCGCGACCGCTTGTTTCATCACGCGCGCGCTTTTCACCACTTGTGGTAAAAACATTTTTCCTTCACCAAATAAATCGCCGACAATATTCATCCCGTCCATGAGCGGGCCTTCAATAATTTCTAACGGATTATCGAATAATTGTCGGGCTTCTTCGGTGTCTTCTACAATGTATTGATGAATGCCTTTGACTAACGCATAAGATAAACGTTCCGTCACTGTTTTTTCGCGCCAACTCAAATCTTCAGTTTGAGATTTGATTTGACCTTTGACGCTATCTGCGATTTCGAGTAAACGATCCGTCGCGTCAGGACGCAAATTTAACAAAACATCTTCGATGCGAGTTAATAAATCTTTGGGAATATCTTTGTAAATCGCGAGCGTGCCGGCATTCACAATCCCCATATCCATTCCTGCACGAATCGCGTGATAAAGAAATGCGGAATGTAGTGCTTCGCGAATAGGATTATTTCCCCGAAAAGCAAAAGACACATTGCTAACTCCGCCACTGACGAGTGCGTAAGGCAAGGATTCTTTGATGCGCCTTGTTGCATGAATAAAAGCTAATCCATATTCGTTATGTTCCTCAATGCCTGTGCCAATCGCAAAAATATTCGGATCGAAGATAATATCTTCAGGAGAAAACGCAATTTTATTCACCAATAAATTATAGGATCTCGTACAAATCTCGACTTTTCTTTCTTCGGTATCGGCTTGACCTTTTTCATCAAAAGCCATCACGACTACGGCCGCGCCGTATCGTTTTGCTAATTCTGCTTTTTCAAGAAACGCCTCTTCTCCATCTTTCATGCTAATGGAGTTGATAATTCCTTTTCCTTGAATGCATTTTAAACCCGCTTCGATGACCGACCATTTTGACGAATCAACCATGATGGGTACGCGTGCGATATCGGGTTCGGATGCAATGAGGTTTAAAAATTTCACCATTGCAGCTGTGGCATCTAACATCCCTTCGTCCATATTGATGTCGATGATTTGCGCGCCATTCGTCACTTGTTCGCTTGCAACGGAAAGTGCTGTTGCATAATCATCATTTCGAATGAGTTCCGCGAAACGAATCGATCCGGTGACATTTGTTCTTTCGCCCACATTCACAAATAGAGATTTTTCATCGATGGTTAAAGGTTCGAGTCCGCTTAAGCGACAAGCTTTTGGAATTTTCGGAATTTTTCGGGGTTTTAATCCAAGGACTGCATCATGAATTGCTTTGATATGCGCAGGTGTTGTGCCACAACATCCCCCAACAATATTGATAAATTTTGCTTTGGCAAAATCATGGATGATGGAGGCGGTTTCTTCTGGTGTCTCATCATATTCACCGAATGCATTGGGTAAACCTGCATTCGCATGCAAACTAATATAAGTATCACTTATCGAAGAAAGCTCTTCGATATAAGGCCGAAGCGCTTTTGCGCCTAGCGCACAATTGAGACCAATCGTGAAAGGATTCGCATGCCGGACCGAATGCCAAAATGCAGCGGTCGTTTGACCTGATAACGTGCGTCCACTCGCATCGGTAATCGTCCCTGAAATCATGACGGGTAAAATAATATTGTGTTCCGCGAAATATTTTTTAATCGCAAAAATAGCCGCTTTGCAATTGAGTGTGTCGAATATCGTTTCGATCATGAGGCAATCAACATTGCCATCCACCAATCCCGCGATCGCGTCCATGTAAGCCACGGTCAATTCATCAAAACTAATATTTCGAAAACCTGGATCATTCACCTCGGGTGACAGAGAAGCGGTACGATTAGTTGGTCCTAAAATACCGATGACAAAACGCGGTTTTTCGGGATTTTTTTTGGTAAATTTATTGGCAGATGCACGCGCAATTCGTGCGGATTGTAAATTAAATTCGTAGGCTAAATCAGACATGTGATAATCGGAGAGCGCGATGGCAGTTGAATTGAAAGTGTTGGTTTCAATAAAATCTGCACCTGCCGACAAATAGGCTTCGTGAATTTCTTGAATAATTGCGGGTTTTGTCAGAGATAATAAATCATTATTACCTTTTAAATCATAGGGGAAATCAAGAAATCGGTCGCCACGAAAATCACTTTCGTTAAGTCCATATTGTTGAATCATGGTACCCATTCCGCCGTCCAGAATAAGTATCCGATCTTGCAATGCCTTTTGAAGATAATTGATTAGTTTCATGGATAGTTGCTAAAAACTAGAATTATACTGGTATAATGCGGAATCGCAATTAAAAGAGTTTTGGTTTCATGCAACGCATACTAATAACGGGTGGCGCTGGGTTTATTGGTTCTCACACCGCAGATTATTGTTTAGAAAAAGGCGCCAACGTTACTGTTTTTGATGATCTATCATCCGGTAAGTTACAGAATTTAAATGTTTTTCATCCGAATTTAAAATTAGTGCAAGGCGATGTGCAAGATTATGCGTTGTTATTAAAAGAAATAAAGAATGCAGATAACATTTTACATTTGGCGGCATTGCCTTCCGTGCAAAAATCGATTGAAGATCCCATTCATTCTCTGAAAGTCAATACGCTGGGTTTTTTGCATGTTTTGCAAGCGATTCGAGAAAGTGGTAGTCCAAAAAGATTAGTTTACGCCTCTAGTGCCGCGATTTATGGACATACCACGGAACTACCTTGTTCTGATGAAAAGCCGTTACCCTCACAAATTCTGTCGCCATATGCTTTAGAAAAAGCAAATAATGAACGTTATGCGGATTTGCATGCGGAGTTATACCAGATTCCATCGTTAGGTTTACGATATTTTAATGTGTATGGTAAGCGCCAAGATCCCGCATCCCCTTATTCTGGTGTTATTTCCAAATTTATCGAAAAATTTACTAAAAATGAGCCATTAACGATTTTTGGTGATGGCGAACAATCGCGGGATTTTATTCATGTGTCTGATGTCGCACGCGCGAACTGGTTAGCGTTACAAAGTCACGAAGTGGGCGCGTTAAACATTGCGTCGGGCGTACCGCAAACCCTCAATCAATTAGTGAAATATTTAGAAACCATTTCTGGAAATCCCATTAAAGTGAATTATGTAGAAAAAAGGTCAGGGGATATTGAGAAATCGTATGCCTGTATCAAGAAGGCTGCATCAAGTTTGGGGTTTAGCGCGGAGGTTTCGTTGGTGGATGGGTTAAGTAAAATTTGTTATCTCAGCTAAAAATAATATCGTCGTCCCGCGGCTTGTCCGCGGGATCCAGAATGACTTATACGCTGTCACTGGATCCCGCGGACAAGCCGCGGGACGACGGTTTTGTATAGATTATTAAGATATCGCTTACCCCTCGCGCAATCACCCAATATGCGCTAAAATACCCACCCCTGTTAATAGTTGGGATTTAAGGATTATGCATAAAATCCAAGGGTGCACTGAGCGCCTTTATGAAATTTCGAAAGCAGATTTACCTTTATCCTGCCCGATGCCGGATATGCGATTGTGGGATGCACATCCCCGCGTTTATCTTCCTATCGAAAAAACAGGAAAAGCAGTTTGTCCTTATTGTGATGCTGAGTTTATTTTAAAAAATGAATAAAATTCTTATAGTTGGGCCATCGTGGGTGGGCGATATGGTGATGGCGCAATGTCTTTTTACACTGATTAAAACATCCGATCCGCATGCGATGATTGATGTTTTAGCGCCCGCATGGAGTTTGCCTTTGTTGCAGCGCATGCCGGAAGTATCCAATGCCATTGTGATGCCACTCGGTCATGGGGTGTGGGATTTAAAAACCCGCTACCACCTCGGCAAATCTTTACGAGAAAAAAAGTATACCCAAGCAATTTTATTGCCCAATTCGTTTAAATCGGCACTGATTCCCTTTTTTGCAAAAATCCCAAAACGTACCGGCTGGCGTGGGGAAATGCGTTATGTTTTGCTAAATGATGTCAGAATATTGGATAAAAAACGTTATCCTTTGATGATTGAACGTTTTATGGCGCTAGCGCTTCCTCCGTTTGCCACTTTACCCAAAGATTATCCGATTCCTGCACTCAAAATTTCTGAAGATACGCAAAAAGCGGCATTAGCAAAATATAACTTAACCAATGATTTGCCGATCCTCGCGCTTTGTCCAGGCGCTGAATTTGGTCCAGCGAAACGCTGGCCTCTTGAATATTATGCAGAAATTGCGAATGAAAAATTGAACGCGGGCTGGCAAGTATGGTTGTTTGGGTCGAAAAATGATATCCCAGTGACCGAAGAGATTCGCACACTAACAAATGGCAAAGCGATTAATTTAGCGGGAAAAACCCAGTTAGAAGAAGCCATCGACTTATTAGAATTAGCAGGAATGGTCGTCTCCAATGATTCGGGATTAATGCATATCGCGTCAGCATTGCAAAAACCGTTAATCGCCATTTATGGCCCGACCAGCACGGGATTCACGCCGCCCTTAAGTCAAAAAGCCAAAACACTCTCATTATCACTCGATTGTCAGCCTTGTTTTGAACGTACCTGCCCTCTTAAACATGAGCGTTGCATGCGTGAATTGACGCCTCGAATGGTATTAGATGCCATGACAGCTTTTGAAACCTCTGATAAAATGCGCGCATGAAAAATACCTTTATTCACTATGATGCCTTAAAAGAAGCGAAGCTTCAGACGACGCCGTTTCCCTATTGCGTGATTCCGAATTTTATTCGGCCGGAATTTGTGGAAACGTTAACCGAACATTTTCCAAAAATTTCGCATGGCGGCAGCATTCCTGCAAGTTCAGTTGAGCGACATGCAACATTCCGTCCTTTTATCGAAGAATTAGAGGGTACGATTTTAAAAAACGTCATCGCTGAAAAATTTTCATTAGATTTAACGAATAAACCCACCATGTTAACGTTGCGCGGCATGACACGCGAACGCGATGGCGTTATTCATACGGATAGTAAAAGTAAATTAATTACCTTACTTCTCTACATGAACCCGACTTGGGAATCTGACGGCGGCAAATTGCGACTATTAAAAAACGCGCATTCGCTCGATGATTATGTCGAAGAAATTTCGCCATTGGCTGGCAGTTGTGTGATTTTTCAAGTGACGCGTAATGGCTGGCACGGACATCATCCTTATGTTGGCAAACGTTTGTCTTTGCAGCTGAATTATTTGGCGAGTGATGCGGCGCTTCATAAACATTTCAATCATCATCGTTTTACTGCGTGGTTAAAACGTATTTTTAAGCGCAATCAAGAGACTTATTAATCATGCGTGTTTTATTCGTAAAATTAACTTCCATGGGCGATCTTATTCATGCATTGCCTGCGTTATCTGATGCTAAACGTTTTGATCCGGCTATTACTTTTGATTGGGTGATCGAAAAAAATTTTTCGGAAGTCGCAAGCTGGCATCCTGCTGTTAAAAATATTATTCGAACCTCACATCGCAAATGGCGTTCGAATGTAATCGAGTATTGGAAAAATGGTGAAATTAAAAATTTTCTGCATTCACTTCGCGAAAATTCATATGATCTTGTGATTGATGGTCAAAACTCTTTGAAAAGTGCCATCACGAGTTTACTGTCAAAAGGTGTGCGTGTTGGTCTCGATAAAAATTCTGCGAGGGAAAAGTTCGCGAGTTATTTTTATCAAAAGAAAGTTTTTGTCGATAAGGATTTGCATGCAGTCAAACGTCTACGTTTGTTATTTGCTGATGCATTGGGATATTCGTATATTGATGATCAGCCGGATTATGGCATTTTGAATTATGCATTTCCGGAAATTACGTTGGATTTGCCAAAACCTTATTTAGTTTTCGTGCATAATGCAAGTTGGCAATCAAAAATGTGGCCAGAAAATTATTGGCGTCAATTAATCTTTTTAGCCGGTAAAGTTGGTTTGCATGTGTTATTACCTTGGGGAAATGAAGCAGAGAAAATTCGTGCGATGCGAATTGCCGCGAATCAAAACAACGCAACTGTTTTACCTTTCCTAACCTTGTCACAACATGCGGCGATTTTAAAAAATTCGAAAGGTGCCATTTGTAGCGACACAGGTTTAGCACATTTAGCCGCTGCATTAAATGTTCCTTCTGTCACCGTTTATGGATCGACGAGTGTGAAATTAATTGGTACGAAAGGTCTTCATCAAAAGCATCAGTTATCTACTTTTAATTGCACCGAATGTTATAAATATCAGTGCGATTATAATAATCAAAAAAATGCTGATGCAATGTGCATGCTTGCGATCAAGCCTGACATGGTGTGGGAACGGTTTAATTTGTCATCCTGAGCGTAGCGAAGGATCATTGTCCAATGCAAAGAATAATGATGAATAAATTTGACGGCAAAGAGAATAGAGGCTGATCCTTCGCTACGCTCAGGATGACAATGATCCTCTACTCTAACCCCCCATATTATTAAACGCCATAGCTCTTTCAGTAATCATTAACTGATCTTTGGTGGGATAGGATGTAATTTGAATGCGGCTGTTTGACCGTATGCCTTTGTTATAAAGATCACTTGAAATAGGGAAAAAATTGCCATTCCCTACATAGGTTAATTTTCGAAGATTGATACTTCGATCTTGGAAATTGTTAATGCCTTCTGACCAAAGATAGGCTGCCACTTCTTTCGCGCGCCCTTCCGAAATTCTTCTTTCAAATTTTGTCATGCCAAAACCACTCGTATTGCCAGACACTAAAATATTTTGGCAACCAAATCGTTTTAATACGTTCGATGCGCTTTTTAAAACAGGTTCCGCTTCAGGCAATAATTCTGTGGTATTCACTTCAAAAATTTTATCCGTCGGGATTTCAATCGTGACATAATCGCCTAATGTGAAAACTTCGCCGCCGTTTTGATAAATCCCCGCTGAAGCGAATCGTAATGTTGAAACATAATAACCAATACTTCCGCCAGCAATCGCGGCTGCTGCGAGTGGAATGGGTTTGGTTGCGCCCAATGCGGCGACAGCACCTGCACCTACGCCTGCACCAATGACAGTCGCTCCTGCGTTACCCGTTAAATGATTATTTTCACTGAGTGGATTGTAGGTACAGGCAGAAAGCGTGAGTAGTATGAGGATAAAAATATTTTTATATGGCAATTTTAGAAACATGCGTGTCCTAAATAAAGCGAATGATTTAATTGAATTATAACGCGAAATCTATAAAGAAGTCTTAAATTTTTGTTATGATAGAGGCGGTGTCAGAAATGTCATACCCGCCCCCTCACCCGCCACGCTGCGCGTGTCGACCTCTCCCACAAGGGGAGAGGTAATATGATTAACCTCTCCCCTTGTGGGAGAGGTCGGCGCGCTCTTTGCGACGGGTGAGGGGGGCGAAAAACATGTTGGCATGACACGCTAGAATTTTTAAGGAAAGCTTTGCATGGATCAGCACTTAGAACCTAAACGTTACACCGCCTGGCAGCTTATCCGCATGTTTTGGCAATCGGAGGAGCGTTACTTTGCTTATTCCATGTTATTCCTCGTTATTTTTTTTACGATTGTTTTAGTCGGTTTTGATGTGGCATTTACGACTTGGTATAACTATTTTTATGATGCGTTGCAAGATTATGACGCACGAGGAACGATCGATTTATTAGCTATTTTTTGTTTTATGGCTGCGGTTTACATCGTGCTATTTGTATATCGATATTATATGCAAGCCTTTCTTGCACTACGGTGGCGACAGTGGTTAACCAAAGAGTTTATTAATCGTTGGTTAAAAAAACGAAGTTATTATTACTTAGAAACTTTTGATAAACAAACCGATAATCCTGATCAGCGTATTCAAGAAGACATTCAAAGTTTAGTCATCAATTCACTCATTTTAACTGTCGGTCTCATTAATTCCATTGTGACTATTTTTGCATTTATTTATGTGCTGTGGCGGTTGTCAGGCGTCATTAATTTATCACTGGGAAGTTTCGGAACGTGGCATATCCCAGGTTATCTCGTTTGGGTAGGTATTGTTTATGCTGCATTTGGTACGTGGATTGCTTTTAAAGTAGGTCGTCCTTTAATTATGTTGAACTTTGAACAACAACGACGTGAGGCGAATTTTCGTTTCGCGGCCATTGATGTGCGAGCGCATTCAGAACAAGTAGCGCTCTATCGTGGAGAAGAAAATCAAAAGGGAATCATGGGTAAAATTTTCCAAGGTGTTTTGGATAACTGGTACGCCATTATTTTGCGACAAAAAATATTGTTTTGGTTTACTTCCGGGTACAATCAAATTGCAGTACTGCTTCCTTTGTTAGTCGCTTTACCCAATTACTTCAATAAAATTTTTAGATTGGGCGATTTAATGCAAGCGATTCGCGCTTTTGGACAAATTCAAGATGCGATGTCATTTTTAATCAATTCATACCCGCAGATTGCCGAATGGCGAGCGGTGATTCGCCGGTTACTTACTTTTTTGAATCATATGTATGAGCTAGATGCTTTAGCAAAACATCGAAATAAATTTACGATAAGCTATGGGCCCGAAAATATTATTTCTACGAAAGACGTGACGATCGTCACGCCGAAGGGCAAAACATTATTACAAAATATTGATCAAACCTTTAATGCAGGACAGCATTATGTGATCAAAGGTCCTTCAGGTATCGGAAAAAGTACTTTTGTTCGCACGCTTGCGGGAATTTGGCCTTTTGGTCAAGGAAATATTTCTCTACCTGATAACAAAAATGTTATTTTTTTACCGCAAAATTCTTACATGCCCTTAGGAACATTGAAAGAGGCCTTATTATTTCCAGATAAAATTGCAAATGTTTCTGATGAAGAATTATTGGGCTTGCTCGATGATTGTGATTTGGGACATTTAAAACCGCAATTAAATCAAGTCGAGCGTTGGCCTGAAATTTTATCAGGAGGAGAATTGCAACGCGTCGCTTTTGCAAGGTTATTAGTGCAAAAACCGGATTGGGTTTTTATGGATGAAAGCACGTCATCGCTTGATTTGGCACACGAAAAAGAAGTTTATCGATTATTAAAAGACAAATTACCGCACTGCACGGTCGTCAGCGTCGGCCATCGACCGAGTTTAGACGATTATCATGATGTTGAGATTGATTTGGCGCAGTATGCGGTTTGAATGGCTCTTATTCAAGTCAAAGAACTCGTCGTCCCGCGACTTGTTCGCGGGATCCAGAAAGCCTGCAATGCCGCTCTGGATCCCGCGAACAAGTCGCGGGACGACGGTTGTGTGGAGACCAAGCATTTTGATATTATAAAATTCTAGCAATCTGCTGGGATAATCTGGGTTAAATTTGAAGGCCCTGTAGGTGCGGGAACAGAACAAGAGCAGTCATATTTATAAACGACACTAGGCTCTTGGTATCGAGTCGGATTTTTAGTGGAAACTGTGCCTCCTACTTTAACGCATGCATCGTTGAATGGTTTACAATAAGTACAGTTATTTCCATTTATATTGCTCATTGCATTACTCATCCCTACTATGCTGGAAATAAATAACAAGCTCAATATTATTGCTCTCATATTTCTTCTCCTTAAACATGATATACCTATATTTTACCATATCGCGCTTTTTCTTATTTTATTGATAAATATAGACTTAGTTTTATCAATTATTTAACAATGTTTACATGGTGTATATTTTTTGTTATGTTACCCCTATAAAAAAACGAGGGGTAAATACCGTGTTAAAAAAATTGATTATCGGTCTAGTCACCGCCATTTCCATATTTCCTTGTTTTGCCGGTAATTTTTATTTTGGCCCCGGGATTTCTTTGCAAGATACCTATGCTGAAGATTCAAGTTACCGCGGGGTGAATCCAAAGTTTTCTTTTGGGTTTGGTCAGCACTTTCGCGAATTTTGGTATGTCGGTACCGAAGCGAATGCTTCTTTCGGCACAGTGACGCTACAAACCGACGGGCCCAATAATCTTAAAACATCGAATACGCTAGGTTTAAGCGTTTTACCTGGTATTCAAGTGACACGTGATACGCTTGCTTTTACCCGCTTTGGTTTAGTCAATTCCTATTTTAACCAACCTGATAAACGAGAAATGGGCGGACAAATTGGCCTTGGCCTCGAAACACACCTCACGCCAAGTTGGGAAGTGCGTGGTGAATACACGTATTCCGAGTATTCCAACATGATTAATATCGGCAGTCCGAAAACGAGCGCGTTTACGTTTGGGTTTGTGCATAAGTTTTAAATTGTGTCAGTTGTCAATCTGTCATTCCCGCGAAGGCGGGAATCCATTAATAATTTTTCCGATAGATTGAGTAACTAGCCTCAGGTTCCGTATAATTTTATGAATGGATTCCCGCCTTCGCGGGAACGACATGAGGATTATTTTTGACAGTGTTTACAAAAAACCGTACTCCTCCCCGTGATTCGTATCTCTTCCAACGGTTCAAAGCAACTCATACAAGGCAAACCGCCCCGTCCGTACGCTTTGAGTTTTAATGTAAAATATCCCGGATTGCCGTCGCTATTCACAAAATCTTTGAGCGTAGTCCCACCAGCACGAATTGCATTTTTTAAAACTTTTTTAATATGCAAGGTTAAACATTCACATTCTTTTTCCGTCAGGGTTTTTGCAATTCTTTTGGGATGAATTTTTGCGGCAAACAACGCCTCCGTCGCATAAATATTACCGACGCCCACGACGATTTCATGGTTCATGATGAAAGATTTGATCGGAACGTTTCGATGTCTCGAATGTTCCCATAAATATTTTTTGGAAAATGCTTTGGTGAGGGGTTCGACCCCGAGCTTTTTAATGAGCGGATGATTCATATAATCGATAGAAAAAACACATGCCCCGAAACGTCTCGGATCATTGAATCGAAGGATCATCCCATTCTTAAAAACAATATCGATATGATCATGTTTTTTGAGAGGGGTATCTTTCGAGAGAATTTTTAAGTTGCCAGACATGCCAAGATGTAGGATAAGGGTGCCATTTTTGGTGTGAAAAAGGAGATATTTGCCTCGTCTTTCGACCGCTTTTATCTCCATATTCTTCATGAATGCTGGAATTTCTTTCGAAATAGGCCAGCGTAATCGAGGGGCCCGAATAACGACATTTTTAACATATTGATTCAAAATATGTTTTTTTATGCCACGCGCAATCGTTTCAACTTCAGGTAATTCAGGCATATGATTCCAGGCATATTTACAAAAAAAGGCTTTTAAATTATGGTATCATTCAGTTCTTCGATGGTTCGAAGGATAACATAAATTTTAAAGGTGAAAACAGAATATGTATGGATTAGTACCGTTACCTTGGTGGGGCTACCTTCTGGTGATTTTGGTTTTAACCCAAATCACGATTTTTAGCGTCACAATTTTTTTACATCGAAATCAAGCGCATCGCGCATTAGATTTACATCCAATCGCAAGCCATTTTTTCCGTTTTTGGTTATGGATGACGACGGGTATGGTAACCAAAGAATGGACGGCCATTCACCGTAAACATCATGCAAGAGTAGAAACAGAAGATGATCCGCATAGTCCCCAAGTCAAAGGTATCTGGAAGGTGGTATTAGAAGGTACCGAACTTTACAGAAAAGAAAGCCGCAACAAAGATACCCTAGAGCGTTTCGGAGAAGGCACCCCGGACGATTGGATTGAGCGAAACATTTATACTAAGCATAGCGCAATGGGCATTACATTGATGTTAATCATTAATGTTTTACTGTTTGGCACGATGGGTTTGACGATTTGGGCTTTGCAGATGGCTTGGATTCCGTTTTGGGCCGCGGGCATTGTGAATGGTGTCGGGCATTTTGTTGGATACCGCAATTTTGAGTGCCAAGATGCCTCCCGCAATCTATTGCCAATCGGATTTTTTATTGGTGGCGAAGAGTTACATAACAACCATCACACTTATGGCACCTCCGCCAAATTTTCTGTGAAATGGTGGGAATTTGATATTGGTTGGATGTTGATTCGCTTAATGCAAAGTGTCGGATTGGCTAAACCAAAACGTATTCCACCGAAACCAAAATTAATTCATGATAAAACATCCATTGATATTGATACATTAAAAGGTGTATTGACGCATCGTTTTGTCGTATTAGCGCGATATAGTGGAGATGTGATTTTACCGGTTTTCCGTGAAGAAAGTCGCCGCGCAAGCGAAGCAGGCAAATCGGTATTACGTCGTATTCGTAAGTTATTAGTGCGCGAGCAATCGTTGGTTGATTCTGAAAGCCAAGCACATTTAACAAAAACGTTAGAGCAATATCGTGCTTTACATGTTGTGTATCAATTTCGTTTGAAGTTACAAAACATTTGGGTAAAGAGCACAGCCAGCCAAGCAGAACTCGTCGAATCTTTGCAAGAATGGTGCCGTCAAGCAGAAGAGACAGGCATTAATGCACTGCGAGAATTCGTGAAGCATTTGAAAGGGTATGTGCCGCATAGGGTGTAGGTTAACCCATTCGTAAAAAAACCTGTCATTCCCGCGAAGGCGGGAATCCATTCAAATAGATTCCCGCCTTCGCGGGAATGACAAAAATTCCGGCAAATCCACCCCACAATATTTTTTCGGTTTAAAAAATCCAAGATATTGATGAATCAATTGATTGATTTCAGGGATTTTTGAATAAGGGGCAATAATATTTACCGCCATGTCGACAATACGATATTGATGTTGTAAAAATGGTAATGGGGGTGGAACATACATAAAAGTTTCAGGATGATTATTTATCATGGAATCCAGATGGATAAAAAGCCCATAGTTATCTAAAGGAATCAATTCGATCGATCGATGATAGGTAACATCTCTTGGCAGTGTGACTTCAAAAGGATATTTTGCAAAACTATTATCCCAATACTCTATCGTTCCATTTTTAGCGACAGAAACGATATCATCATTCGGAAATTTTTTTATTTTCATCAAATGATCACTTAATGTTTTTATTTCTTCTTCCGTGTCGATATTCCATATCTTTAAGTGTTTGGTTTTGATGTAGGCGTTAGTGTTGACACAATGATATCCCACTACCATATCATGGTTGTTTAATGTTTTTAAAAAATCGATTTGATTAAGACTATGAGTCACGGGCAAAGAAAGATATTTTTTAATATTTTGTGTATCGTTATTAATGATATGAATACCAATTTTATTATTTAACGCATCCATTGTCGCTGCAATAAATCCATTGGTGTAATTGGTTAATCCCAATGAATAATTGAATTCATGTTTTGTTTCGACAGAAAATAATTTTTTTTCGAAATCAAATACATCAATCGTATTTCCTGGGATGCTCGCGAAAGCAATTTTTTGACAAGACAAATCGAGTAATTTTGGAAAATAACTGCTGTTTGTAATTGTGAAATTTTGGAAAGGTTTGACGTCGCCTTCCAATATTTTTCTGATATCCCATATTCCTAAAGAAGGTGAATAATTTCCCGAGTCGGCATGATATGTCGCAGCAAGATAATGATCTTTTACGTAAATCATATTAGTAATAAAGCATTTTGAAGGTAATAATTTTGCAACCAATTTTATAGAAGTTAAATCGAAGATTCCGATTTTTTGATAAAGATTATTTTCTTGTCCATAACCTTCTTGGATGGCAATATGATTGTGGTTTAGGAAAACGATTTTATCGACAGAATAAGGGGAAAAATGGGGGGTGATATTGTGGTAAGGGAATCTGGTTACCATTAGCAACATCCTTGTATAAACTCATAGCCAGTCGTCCCGCGATTTATTCGCGGGATCCAGATGGCATAGCCGCTGTCCCTGGATCCCGCGAATAAATCGCGGGACGACGGCGAGAACTAGAATGCGTCTTAAATCTTACCTTCTTCAAACACAACATGCATACCTGTTTTACCGGTAGCTGCGTTATAAGCACGACGGTCAAAGTACTTTTTACGTAACTTTTCGGTCGTCGTACGTTTGTTTTTGGTCGTGGTGCGAAAGGTGCCGGTTTTTTTGCCTGCTTTGGTCAAACCCGTGGAAACCATTTTAATTTTATCGCGCATGGTTTAGTTCCTTTCTTCTTTTTCGCGTTCTGCAATATCTTTCAATACTTGTTCCAGGCCGACTTTGTCGATGATTCTCATGCCTTTTCTGCTGACGCGTAATTTGATGTAGCGCTTTTCACTTTCGAGCCAAAAGCGATGTTCTTGTAAATTCGGGTTAAAACGTCTTTTGGTTTTATTATTCGCATGGGAAACATTATGCCCCACCATTGGGCGCTTTCCCGTAACTTGACACACTCTTGACATAACTTTTCTCCAAATATGCTGCCCCTCCGATATTTAGACGAAGGACAGGTCGCGATTTATAACAAAAATAGCTCCATAAATCAAGGTTTCTTATAAATCCCAAGGAGGGTTTTCAAAAAAATCCATGGGATTCATGACAGAGATATTGTCTTTTTTATACGAATGAGTTAATTGTCCCACTAATTGTATTGTATTGACCGGATTGAGTTTTTTTCCATAATACTTAAGAGATGGAGAAATATCGTTGTCTTTCGTTTTTACTTCAATTAAATCAATAACTTTTTGATTGATTACCGTCACAAAGTCAACTTCTCGACCATCTTTATCCCTAATATAGTGAAGGCTCGCACGGTCCCCATAATAATCTTCTATAAAATGAAGACGCTTTAATAACGTTGTCGCCACAAAATTTTCGAGTTTTGCGCCATTTTCGCCGATCACATCTGCATTATCATAAAAAAATACTTTAGGCGGTTTTTGGATTGCACGTGGAATTTTTGTCGTCAATGGATAAATTGGAAATAATAAATACATTTTTTCGAGTATCATTAGCCAGTTTTTTGCAGTTTTCGGCGAAATTTGTAAATCTTCAGCAATATTAAATAATGTGACAGTACTCCCTACACGCTCGCGCAGTGCGTCGACAAAAAGCGATAATATTTGAATATTACGTATGGATTCTAAATCGCGAATATCCTCTCTTAAAATGCGGTCAAAACGTTCTCGACGCCATCGTTGGGCTTCTCGTAAGTCATCGGTTAAAAATGGTTCTGGAAAGCCGCCAAGGGTTAATAAGCGCTCGTATCCTTCTTTTTTTGACATATTTTCAGGTAATTCATCAATCGTTAAGGGATGTAAACGCCAATAATGATATCGACCCATGAGTGAATCACCTCCTCGTCGATAAACATCTAATCTAGCGGATCCGGTTACTAAATAAGTTTGATCTTCTGCTTTTGTATCATAAACGCCCTTAATCCATTGCTTCCAGCGAGGATACTTATGTAACTCATCAAATATAATGAGCGGGGTTTCAGGAGACCATTCTTTACGTAAAATGGTTTTACGATCTTGATCATTATCCCAGTTTAAATAAATACTATCAGCAAATCTTCCATGCATAAGATTTTTACTTAACGTGGTTTTACCAACTTGGCGAGGACCACCGATAAAAACCATTTTTTTGGTAAGATCTTGAAAAATAAATTTTTCGCAATATCGTTTCATGGCTATTTTTCCCAGCATTACAAAATGGACGCGTCTATTTTGTAGTATAGGTCAAAATAGCCGTATTTGCGAGTATGTTAACTATCGATTATGATTGTGTTTTTAACAATATGAGCGATAAATGGTCCAATCTTTGATCCATAAGCATATTATTGTGGGGGTAACGGGGGGAATCGCGGCTTATAAAAGCGCGGATCTGATCCGGCGTTTGCGAGAGGCTGGCGCCGAAGTGCGCGTTGTCATGACCGAAAATGCAAAGCAATTTATCACCGCTTTAACCCTGCAGGCAGTATCGGGTCATCCCGTCCACGATGATTTATTTGATCGTGAGGCTGAGGCCGCCATGGGTCATATCGACCTCGCACGCTGGGCGAACGCGATAATGATTGCGCCCGCGAGCGCTAATTTCATCTCTCGACTGATCCAAAAAGAGGCTTCGGATCTCTTGACGACGCTTTGTCTCGCAACCAGCGCCCCTATCGCCATCGCGCCGGCCATGAATCAAGGGATGTGGAAAACGGTTTCGCCCGAAGTCGAGCGCTTAAAGGCTCGTGGCATCCATGTTTTTGGCCCAGGCGAGGGAAGCCAGGCTTGTGGGGACATAGGTTTCGGTCGGATGCTTGAACCGCTCGAATTGGTGGAAAAAATCGCTGGTTTGTTCGAAACCGGCGCAATGGCCGGAAAAAAAGTCGTGATCACCGCCGGTCCCACCCATGAAGCCATCGATCCCGTGCGTTTTATGACAAATGGTAGCTCTGGCAAAATGGGGTATGCGATCGCGGAGGCGGCTTATGATGTCGGCGCGGAAGTCATTCTCGTGAGCGGCCCTACGAATCTTTTCCCCCCAGACGGTCTCAAAGTAATCAATGTCATTACCGCAGACGAAATGCTCGCGGCATGCCTAAAAGAAGTGGCAGGCTGCGATATTTTCATCGGGGTGGCTGCGGTTTCCGATTACCGCGCAAAAACCATTGCCACCCAAAAAATCCCCAAAAAAGACCAAGATATCACGCTAGAACTCACGAGAAATCCCGACATTATTGCCACCATCGCCAATTTGCCTAATCGTCCACTAATGATTGGATTTGCCGCGGAAACGGATAATGTGATGGAAAAAGCCAAAGCCAAACTAAAATCGAAAAAGCTCGATATGATCGTCGCGAACATCGTTGGAAACGGTAAAGGAATGGGGAGCGATGATAATCAACTCACGGTTATTTGGGATAAGGGAGAAAAAGAATTTCCTGTTATGCCGAAATATAAGTTAGGCCGGGAGTTGATAGCGTGGATTGCCAAACTTACGGCGTCTTAAAATTTAATTTTTTAAAAGGTTTTTTCTTTTTCGGCGTTTTCGGATCATTTTTTTGATAAAAGAATGCGGGAGTCGTTTGTGTCAACGGTTGATTCGTTGAATTTTTATGCGCTTCCACCAATGAATCAAATAAATTTTCGACGTATGGTTTGGTGCTTTGTAAGGGTAGGGATTTTTCTTGTGCTTCATATTCAAATCGGGGGGCGAAGTCTTTGGTTTTAGTGATTTGTATCAATTTACCGATGGCAACGTGCGTTCCTTCGACCAAAGTCGATTCGACAGTGCCATGTACTTCCGAATAATGGTCTAACAATTTGCCGTTACAATTATCTTGCGGTATTTGCAAACTATTCGCATGCGCAGAAATGCCCAAGAGCCCAGCTTGAGGTCCACCAAGACTAAAGGCTTGTGGATGGCCCCAGTTATGAGAAGGATGCTCTCCATTTTTCCCACGTGCAGGTGACCACATAAGTACTGCTTTACAATAGGGAACGACACGACCTCTATTTGCTGCAAACTCTTTTCTTGCCATCGCTCTTTGTTGGGTGATCGGTCGTTTGTATTTGTTCTTTTTTAATTTTTTGGTTCTACGTTTATGACTTTTGGGGGTTAATTTATATTCTGTTTTTGTCTTGGCATCTTTGGGTGGGCTGACAATATATTTCAAAATGGGATTTTTTTTATAGTCTGATTTAATTTTTACTGGTTTATGTGGAGTCTTGGGTTTATTTCTTAAATAAGATATCAAGCCTGTTTTTAGATAAACATCTAAAGTGGTGCCATCAACCGCAATAGCTTTTGCTGGAGAGCCTTTGGCGTCATATTGAATCGATTTTACATCGATATGTGTCGGGATATTTTGGCATTTATCGTGCAGTAATTCTGCGACATGCGGTAATTTCGTAGGATCGGTCAGATTTAATTTTTCTTTATTGACTAAGATGGAGGTTTTTAAAGGGACTTTTTGTCCTTTGTCATCGATAACCGTGGTACGGGCACTGGAGCGCAAATTAAAAATAGAATCATGGTCTACTTTTGCTTTTTTAGCCTGTGTCTTTTTTGGCGAATCAAACGATAGCTGACGTTTGGTTGATTGTCTTAATCTCGATCTTAAATGCATGGTTAAATCTACATTAAAAGATGAGCATTGTACTCTATACAGATCTATTTTTAAACAGAAAATAGGTGGGACTGCGAAATAAATCGTCTGTCATGCCAGCATGCTTAAAGGTGGCATCAAAGCATGCTGGCATGACATAGTTGATGACGATAATTAGATTATTTAACTTTAATTAAATGGACTTTAAAAATTAACGCTTCGTTTGGTCCAATCGCACCACCCGCGCCTTGTTCGCCATAAGCTAAAGTAGACGGGATGAAAAGCATCCATGTTGAACCTTCACTCATCAAAGGTAATGCTTCTTGCCAGCCTTGAATGACGCCATTGACTGGAAAAGTGGCGGGTTCGCCGCGTTTATATGAGCTATCAAATACCTGGCCATCGACTAATTTTCCTTCATAATCGACAGTGACCATATCCGTAGGACTTGGTTTTTTACCTTTACCGTCTACTAAAACTTCATACTGTAATCCACTCGGTAAAGTCACAACGCCTTTTTTCGTTTTGTTGGTATCTAAAAATTTTTGACTTGTATTCATATCAGCATAAACCTCAAAGCTTAAAATGCTTAAAAAAATTAAAATTAACGACTTCAGAAAAAAATTCATTTTCATATCATTCAATTCCTTGTTTACAATGCTAAACTGCACACCAAGTTTACCTTAGGAGTAATGAAATGCAACATGAAGATACCATTTCCCAAAAAATCTCTAATGAAGTCAAAATCTTAACCGACGTTCAAGTGAAAATTTTAGATCCTCGTATTGGCACCACTTATCCCTTACCGCAATATGCCACTTCAGATTCAGCAGGTATGGATTTACGTGCATTGCTAGATGAACCGCTGACGATTCAACCTTCGAATACCCATTTAATTCCAACGGGTATTGCGATTTATATCGGCAATCCAAATTTGAGTGCGATGATTTTACCGCGATCGGGATTAGGGCATAAAAATGGCATTGTATTAGGTAATTTGGTGGGCCTCATTGATGCGGATTACCAAGGGCCTTTGATGATTTCTTGCTGGAATCGCGGTCAACATCCCTATACTATAGAGCCCGGCGAACGCATTGCACAGTTAGTATTTGTACCGATTGAACGCGTGAATTTTACTGTTGTGAATGAATTTGCAAACAGCACACGTGGCGAAGGCGGTTTTGGTCATTCAGGAAAAAATTAAATGTTAGAACAATCCGATAAATCCATCCATCCATCTATTTTTCGAGCGTACGATATTCGTGGCATTGTGAATAAAACACTTCGGGAAATTGATATTTATTTACTCGGCAAAGCCATTGGCACCAAAGCGATACGAAAAGGCGAGCGCAGTATCGCGATCGCTCGCGATGGACGATTATCGAGTCCATTGTTACATGCGGCGTTAAGTGATGGGTTGTTATCGACTGGCGTGGATGTGATTGATCTCGGGATGGTTCCAACACCTTTGCTTTATTATGCGACACATAATTTAGAAACCCGTTCTGGTGTGATGTTAACGGGTAGTCACAATCCTGCCGAATACAACGGGCTAAAAATGATTGTGAATGGCGAAACCTTAGCCGAAACAGGCATTCAAGAACTTTATCAAGCAATCATTACCAAAGATTTTCTTCAGGGCGAAGGACAATTAAGTGAATTAGACATGGTCGAGCGTTACCTAACACATGTTGCACGTGACGTTCGTTTACCATCTTCGCTTAAAATAGTCATTGATTGTGGAAATGGTGTCGCGGGTAGCGTTGCGCCAGAACTTTTTCGACGATTAGGTGCGGAAGTTATCGAATTGTTTTGTGAGATTGATGGCAATTTTCCGAATCATCATCCAGATCCGAGTTCAACCGAAAATTTACAAAGTTTGATTCAAAAAGTAAAAGAAACGGGTGCGGATATCGGTCTTGCTTTCGATGGAGATGGAGATCGATTGGGGGTGGTGACGAATGAGGGTGAAATTATTTGGCCCGATCGTCAGCTGATGTTATTTGCAAGATCTATTTTACGAAAAGAACCTTTAGCAAGAATTATTTATGATGTGAAATGCACGCGTCATTTAGCGGAAATGATTAAAGCATGGGGTGGCGAACCCATCATGTGGAAAACAGGACATTCGTTAATAAAATCGAAATTAATTGAAACCCAGGCGGCATTGGCGGGTGAAATGAGCGGGCACATCTTTTTTAAAGATCAGTGGTATGGATTTGATGATGCCATTTATGCAGGTGCGCGTTTATTGCAAATTTTATCGATGGAAAATAAAACGAGTAGTGCATTATTCAGAGAAATTCCCAACAGTATCAATACGCCAGAATTAAAAATTTATGTCGAAGAAAATGAAAAATTTGAGTTGATGAATGCACTCATTCAAAAAGCAAATTTTACTTCCGGTGAAAATATTACTATCGATGGATTGCGTGTCAATTTTGCGGATGGTTGGGGATTGGTACGACCATCCAATACGACACCTTGTTTGGTTTTGCGTTTTGAAGCAGATAGTGAGACGGTTTTGAAAAGAATCCAAGATCTTTTCCGCGATTTACTTTTTTCTGTGAAACCCGATCTGGAAATTCCATTTTGAAAAATTATGATGTGGCAATAGTCGGTGGGGGCATTGTTGGGATGACCACCGCATTATTGCTTTCCAAAGAGACATCATTACGCATTGCGTTGTTCGAACAAAAACCATTATTATTCCAGTTTAAAAAAGAAAAATATGGTGAACGCACGAGTGCCATTTCTCTCGCCTCTATAAAAATATTTCAACAATTATCCTGTTTTCAATCGATGGTTGAAAAACGTATTGCACCTTATTTAAAAATGCACGTGTGGGACGGCCAGGGTAAGCTTGATTTTGATGCGAAAGATGTGGGCGTTGAATGCTTAGGCTACATGATTGAAGATCAAGTCATACAAGTTGCTTTATTCGAAAAATTAAAAATGAGTACCGTTGATATTTTTTCTCCTTGCGAATTGCATGCGATTCATAAAAAAGAAAATGGTATTGAATTGGTTTACGATGAAAATCATGTGATTCAAGCTAAATTACTCATCGGTGCGGATGGTGCGAATTCTTTTGTTCGTGAAAAACTTCATATTCCTTTTAAAACGATCAATTACGATCAAACAGCTATTATTTTGCATGTGAAAACAGAACTTTCGCATGAGAAAATCGCGAGCCAACGTTTTTTGAAAGACGGTCCACTTGCTTTTTTACCTTTGGATGATCCGCATATTTCATCTATTGTGTGGTCAGTAAAAAATTCCAGCGTCGATACCTTATTAAATATTTCTGATGATGATTTTAGAAAAAAATTAAGTGGATCTTTCGAATATCGTTTGGGAAATGTGACAGAGATGTTAGGATCAAGAAAATCTTTTCCATTACGCATGCGTCATGTCGATCATTATATTCTCTCGCATGTTGCGTTAGTGGGAGATGCGGCACATACGCTGCATCCACTCGCGGGACAGGGGGTAAATTTAGGATTATTAGACGCGCTAACGCTTGCGACAGTTGTGATAGAAGCACACCAAAAAAAGCGGGAATTTTTTAGTTTTTCAACCCTTCGAAAATATGAGCGTGCACGTAAAAGTGATGTCACGTTAATGATTACGATGGTCAATCTATTAAATCAATTATTTTCGAATGATGTGAAATTACTTAAAGAATTGCGCGGGGGCGGTTTGCGTCTCATCAATCGATTGCCGTGGATTAAGAATTTTTTTGTGGAGTATGCGTTGGGGCGACACATAATACAATAAAAACAGAGGACTTAAACAATGACAAATCAAATATTTACCGAAAAACTAAATAAAATTTTAAATGATCTTTGTCATGGAATTGACATACCTAAAATTGAAGATAAAGAAATAGAAAATCAAGCAGAACGCCTGATTGAACAAGTGGAAACACAAAACTATCCATATCCCATGTTAACGTGTGAACATCAAGCCGAGCAGGGAATTGGAGAGGATTGCGTGGCTTGCCAGCAATTACAATACCAAACTTATCAATCGCGTTTTCAATCATTGGTAAAAGAAAAAGGTTATAATCATACTTTTACTTTAAAAGCTGCATTCGATTATTATTCCACACTCATCACGCAATATCGATTGACAGAATGTGATGAATTACTCGATCAAATTTATGAGCATTGCATCAATCGCGGTGCATGGAGTATGTATTATGTCATGGCGATACAAGCGCGTGCATTTTTGCGATTTAAACAGCATCGTTATCAAGAATCAGTGGATTATTTTAATGAACAAATTGCTTTGCTTGGGCCCAATGAAAAAATTTATGAAAACATGGCGTTGGCATATTCCCGCTTAAATCAAATGGATGAAGCGGCACGATCATATGCGCGCGCGATTTTATTGATTCGTGAAAAACCACCGGAAGAACAAAAGTTCGCAACGTTATTAATGGGACTTTCTACGGTTCTAGATAATACGGAGGATGCATTGACGGTATTAACCGCCAGTATGGAGATGTTAAAACAAATTTATGATAAACCGCATTCATTAATGGCGAAAACACTTTCTGCGATGGGAGATATGCACATGAAGCGGAATGAAATCGTCGAGGCATTACCTTGTTATGAAGATGCGGTGAAAATTTTTATCGATACCTGTGGATATGAAACGCCACTGACTTCCAATGCAATGAATAAATATGGAAAAGCATTATTGCAAAATCAGCAAAATGAAAAAGCGAGTCAAGTGTTCCTTGATGCCTTAAACGTATGGGTAAAATTAGACGATAGCACTTTTGATAGTGGTATGGTGCTTGAGGCGCTCATGACTTTTATGGATAAAAAAAATGATGAAGTGTTAAGTGTGTTGCCATTATTGCAAAATAAAATTGTAGCGAGTGAAATGTTGCGTCAAAATTTAAATGTGCTTTGTCTTCTAAAATTTATTTATCAAATTTATATTTTGAATGGCAATATTCCGGAAGCCTACAAAACTTGTCAAATTTTTAAAGAAAATCTTTCGCAATTAAGTGCAGCTGAGTTAGATCAACTATTACCGTTTCGGGACAAACTGTTAGAAGAAACGAGTGAGATTTTGAAAATTATGGATACCATTAAGTAAAAGGTCATCCTGAGCGTAGCGAAGGATCGGCCAGAATGCGGATCGTAAACTGATCCTTCGCTACGCTCAGGATGACAAATCCTATAATTATGCAACAACGCCCTTCTATCATGCGGGGCAAGTTCGCAAGTAATGACCATTTTTTGATTGAACTATGATGATAATTTGATCTATAATGCCAACCTTGAAACAATCGAAAGCGGGTTTGCGCATGAGATCTTCTGGACCTAAAGAAACAAAAACTTCATCAACTACGGATATTAAAAAAGGCATAAGTTACTTAGTAGCAAAAGAATTTAAAAAGGCCATACCTTTATTACAAGGTCAAGATCTAAGTAGTATCAAAGAAACTACAGCAGTAAAAAAAGCGAGAAAGGTGGTTTTTTCAATCATAGATAGTTGTACTGTAACCAATCAAAGGGTTATTTTTAACCCTTTGCTAGACAATAACGAATACCACGCACTTTGTCTGATATATCATTCACTTGAAAAAGATGCTAATCAAAGATCGACGGCATATTGTCTTGAAAATTTAGTAAATTACTATCATAAGAATTATAAAAAAATTGTAATAATTGCAACAAAAGCTATCGCAATAAAACCAAGTGACGCGGTCCATTATTTTTATCGAGCATTAGCATATAAAAATTTGAATCGTAATAAGTTGGCCATTAAGGATGCTCGTAGGGGTTATGAGCTTGATCCATTAAATAAAACAGGAATTGAGTTATTAGCCGAGCTTAAAGAAGAAATCAAAGGTTCTAATGATAAAGAGAAGAAATATGAAATTTCGACCGACCGACCAACAATGGTTATAAAAGAAGAAAGAATTACTGGAGGTCCGGTTCCAAAAACTAGTAGAGAGGAAAAATTTCTTACGCCCTCTCATTCATTATTAGGTCAACAAATATTAGAAGAGAATTTAATTCGTAAAATCAATTCTTTTACTTCAAAATATCTTGCGCAAATTAAAAAATATGAAATTTTGAATTTTAGTGATTTTTCTAGCTTTTTAGATATGTGCGAAAATTTGAAAAAAATTTCCATTTCTCAAAAAGACTATGTTGATTCTCAATTTAAAAAAATAAAAGATCAGCTTCATACCACAATTGAAGCTGTTGTTGAGACATTTTTTTCTAATAACATTTGGATAGTTGCGCTTCATTATTGCCAATTTTTAAGAAATTTTTTTCCTGAGTCGGAGGCGTGCTCTTATGTTGCAGAAGCTAATTTACAAGGCCAAAAAGGGGATTTTGAATTAAGCGTAGAATTGTATACTAAAGCACTTTTCGCAGAGAATGATAAACAGGAGCGGATGGATGCATTTTTATATTATTACAGAGGCAAAGATTATTTTAGTCTAGGTAAATATGATCTGGCTTTGGCGGATATAGATAAAGCAATAGAATTGGATACACAGAAAGAAGTAGAATTAAGTTTAAAAGAATCCTTACAGGGTTTTCGTGTTCGAATACTTTTCGAAAAAGCAGAATCAGAAGGTGAAGAAAGAGAGGCTGATTTAAATTTTAAATTGCCTGAAAAAACTGAAGCGACAAAAATAAAACGCCCCAATACATTACTAAAAAGATCTCAAGCCATGATGGCACTTTCTCTTGTTGTAAAACAAGATGAGGAGGTTTCCGATACGACTAAAGTTACAGTTAAACCTAAAAAACCTAATAAGAAAGAACGCCAAGCGCAATATAATAATCAACTCACTTTGCAAAATATAAAATTATTGCGCTCATCTATCGCGGAAGTGAAAGCTTTGGAACAGAAAATTAATCACCTGTATCACGATAAAAATTGGCATGAATACAAAGATACATCAAAAGGTGCACCTCTCGAAATCATTCGTAACACCAAAAAACAATTAGAAGATTTAGCATCTGAAATAAATATATGGAAAATGAACTTAGCTAATATCAAAGATTTATCTCACAAACTATCATTAAATGAATCTCCCGATGTTAAAGCAACGCAAAGCGAAGCAAAAGAAATTATTTCAATAAGTGAAACATTGAAAATGGATGACATGTTATTGAAGGCTGAAAGTCGCGCGGCAGAAATTATTGCAAAAGCAAATGAATCGAAACAATTTCTTGAGAATATTACTGGGAAAATACATGAATCCAAAAGAAAAATAAAATCCATCACCGCTAATATTGATGCTGAGGTGAGAAAATTAACTAATCTTGAAGATGAAATGAATGCATTTTGCAAGATCTCTGCTCTGACTTCCAAAATTTTAGTGCGCGCGCAAAACAAACAAAACATTATCGAAAATATTGAATTGAAATTGAATGCTTATCTTCCGGAATTGAAACAAGAAATGGCGACGCTTGTTGCACATCATAAAGCATGCGAACCTTATACATTACCAAAATATTTATTGAATTTAATCGATGAAACAAAACATGTCGTGAAGCGTTCCGAAAAATTAATGACAGAAACCATAAAATATTCGTCAGAAACGTTGCAATTAGCGAACGGAATTATGATGGATTTACAAGATTTGATTGTGGGAAAAAATCTTTGTTCCATTGCTCGGCACGGGATAGAAAGGGAAGCGAAAATGATAAAACGTGCGGAACAAATGATTATTGAAAGCACTGATGCCACTACTATTGAATTAAATACACTTAAAAAAAAGAAAAAATTAGCGCCAGATGAAGTTGAAGAAGCAGATGATAAAAGTTATTTTATTTTGAAAACCATAGAATATACCTTGAAAAAAACCACTTCTGAAATTAAAAAAGTAGAATTCGCAATAGAAAATGTTCATAAGAAATTACAAAGTTTTAATAAAAAATTTCGCGGTGAAAAGCCACCTCATGTTCCAGAATTTTCTTTAAATGAAAGAAATGCGACCGTCACATTTCTAGAGTATCAGCTGAAAGAAGCAGGCAACATTTCGACTGTGGTGCATGACCAATTGGTAAAAACCAATCGCGGAATGGAGTATTTAGATACTATTGCGCAACGCATGCGAATTATTCATGAAGCACACGATAATAGCAAAGAGACATTTGTTGATATGAGTGAGGCACTAGAAAGTAAAAATCCAAATGATATCAATTATTCTACTTTATATGTTATGCAAGAAAAAATAAAAATTAATATTGCGATTGTTGAAGAAGAATTGAAATCCATGTTATTGATTCTAGAAAAATGCAGTAGTGAAACGTCAGTTGACTCCATCAAATCTATTAAGCATGAACAAATAATTGCGAAATCAATACTGCGAAAATTAGTCGATATTGCAATTAAAGCGGATCAATGTATACATAAAGCAGAAGATTTGCGATTGCCAAATTTATCAACTCTCGGTCATTCCCATGTTGACGAAAAACCATTCTGTCATTCCCACGAAGGTGGGAATCCATTACGAACGGACCCCCGTCCTCGCGGAAAAGACAATATTTCAACAGAAACTTTTCAGAAAACCAACAAGAAATTACCCTACGGTCATTTCTATACATCCTCAACTCCAGTGAGACCAAAACCAAAATATCGATATCCGACCAGACGATCTATATTTGCTGAAATGAAGAATTTACCAAAAGATCAAGATTCGTGTATCGATATTTATTATGCTTTGGTTGCTGAATTTGAAAAGAAAAAAAATATTTCTCCTATCGATTATCAAGTATTTGTTTTTACGCTGCGTGCCATATTAGTTGAACTTGCATTTAATGCCCCGATAAATAGAGATTTAAGAAATGCGGTTGTGCATAACATGCCACTTTATTTTGATACGCAAAAGTATTCATTAAAACAATTATTCGCAAGCTTGCAAGAATATGTTTTGAGTCTTACACCTGAAGAAACTTTCGACAAAAATAAAATTTCGAAAATAGAAGATCCGATGCTAAATTATTTAAAAGGTAAGAAAATCAATCAGCATTATATACTTGATTTCAAAAAAACGAATTTTGCGGAAGAAGATCATTATAAGAAGCTGGAAGAGCTTGTACGATTCGGAACGGCAAATACTATTGAACAATCCTCGCTTTCAGATCAAATTAAACATTATGCTTCTCATGCTCTCCGAAAACGCGTGCGAGATCACGCGATATATTCCGGGAATATTAGATTATCGGATTTACCGTACCTCCAAATTCTTGAGTACATTGTGGAGCATCATCCGAGGTTGATGAAATAAGCTGGCATGACATAGTTGATGACGTTGCGGCTCCCCTTTTTCAAAGGGGGCTAATACTGCGCTCGGCTGGCATGACAGTTGATACTCGCAATATTGTTTAGTATTTACACATGTTGTGTTATTATGTCGCAAAATTATTTAACGAGGCTACTTCGAAATGCAATCTTCTACTCCAAAAAATAAAGACGACTTAGATCTTGGTATAACATATTTAGCAGAAAACAAAATCGATGAAGCTTCATTTCTTGCATCGATCCCTGAATATACGACTACAATCGTCTCAAATTCTATTGTCCTTAAAGCAAAAAAAAACATATCTTATAGAATAAGTGTCATGTATGAGAGCATTTGTGATTCAAAAAATCCATCTAGAGGAATGTTAGAATCCTTTCTTAGCATGTGTTCCATTTTTCATCGTCTTTCTAGAGTAGTAGAAGATGATGCGCAAACCATGAAATTATGTATTTTGCAATCTTCTAGCACTTTGAAGGTGAATTGGTATGCACCCACTCTGGAAGCTGCGACAAAGGGTATTAAAGCGGGAAACAGAATAGCTGCTGATTCAAAACTAATTGATAATTTACATAAATTATCCACTGAGGATGACGCATTAAGAATGGATAAAGTAACCCTATATGGTTATCGAGCCATGGCAAATGAATCCTGTTATAAGTATGCAGAAGCCCTTGCGGATTACCGAAGCGCATACGCATTGCATCCGAATGACCCAAGCCTAATAAAATCAATAACAAAAATCTCAAATGAAATAAGTTTTTTAAAAAAGAAGAAAAATAATCCTTCTCCTTATACTGCGCCGGAGTTACTTAAATGTGCGGAAAAAAATATTGATGTTGAAATGCCAGATAAATTAAAAACTACTCTTGGTTCTGCTTTTTCTCCCCCCGCTTCCCTTGAAACAATATTTCCTGATCTTAAATGTGACTTAGAGGCAAAAGCTTCCCACCTACTTCCTGAAGTTGAAATAGAAAAAATAGCGTTGGAAGAGTTGAATAATTTTTCTACCGACAGTAAAGATGTTTATCAAAGTTATATTAAAGCTTCTGAACTTATACAAAGGTATAAATATTCCCAAGCGTTCACTGAATTGAAAAATGCAAAAAACAATGAAGTTTTTAAAGCACGTCCGATAAGTCCAGACAATAAAAATGCTTTTGCAATGATTTGTTATTTGATCGCTCGATGTTACGAAATGGGTAATAAGCAGTTTAAA
>JABDEN010000014.1 GCA_013287025.1 Gammaproteobacteria bacterium
CTGCCTTTTACAAAAGATAAAGAATCAGAAATTTTAGGCCAGATTCACGAAAGATTTCGTCCTTTCTCGGTTGAAGAAAAATCTTACGATTTTAGTAAGTTAATTGAAGCCGTCACTTCTAAAGATGAAGAAAAAATTGAAAACGCTTTTCATCATTTTAAAGAAGATTTCAAACCAAGAAAAATTGAAAAAGGATGGCATTTTAACGTTCAAAATCTTTGTGTTGCCGCAAAAATTGCAAGTACTCGTAATAAACCTTGGTCTCCCGATCAATACGATTTATTTCTTGCCAAATGCGTGGGATATCTACAGTATCAATTGCCGGTTTCATATGCGCAAGCGTACTGTAATGGACTTTTAAATATTATTCACAATAATAAAAAAGTCCCAATAAAACGAAGTCTTATGTTAGATAATGGGGCTTCATTTTACGATACGGAGTTGCTTGGTGAATCCTTCATTATTTCCAGCCATCCTATATTAGATAACATTTCTTCAGCAGTGCGTATTGAAAAAGATATTACCATTTGTTGTCAAGATAGTCCGGTCAGGTTTCATCTGGATCATTCGGTATATCTTGATAAATTACATAATTTTAAAAAAGCTGGGATGAGGCAACTTGTTCAGGAGTTAGATAAAACACAATCCCATCGTTGTATTATGTGTTGAGTCCCCTCACCCGTCGCACAAAATGCTCCGTACCAGGGGGAGAGGTAATAACGGGTGAGAATTGCTCTAAACCCTCGCCCCTAACCCCTCTCCCCTCGCTGCGCTCCGGGAGAGGGGAATAGATTTTAATACGCATTCTTATGCAAAAACCCCTGAAAAATAGTCAAGAAAATAATTTTGAGATCTAAACCAAGCGACCAATTTTCGATATAAAATAAATCATACTCGACGCGTTTTTCCATTTTTTGAATATGATCGGTTTCACCACGCCAACCATTGATTTGCGCCCAACCCGTAATGCCGGGTTTGACTTTGTGGCGTTGCATATAAGCTTTAATAGAATCTTTATAAAACTCATTATGCTGAACCGCATGCGGACGAGGACCGACAATCGACATTTTACCCTGCAACACATTAAAAAATTGCGGTAATTCATCTAAACTGGTGCGACGCAAAAATTTTCCGAATGTCGTCACACGTGTATCATTTTGTTTTGCTTGCGAAACTGTTCCTGTCGTTTCTGTATGAACATGCATGGTCCGAAATTTATAAACATTAATAATACGCCCGTCCCAACCATGACGTAATTGCTTAAATAAAATGGGACCTTTGGAGGTTAACTTAATGCCTAATGCTATAAATAATAAAATAGGACTAATGAAAATTAAAATAAAAAAAGCAAGGATTCGATCTTCTAATGCTTTCACAATACGATTTACCCCAATCATAGGGGACGCATTCAAATTTAATGTGGGGAAACCTGCGACTTCACTTATCGAGTGACTCAGTAAATCAAGACCAAAAATATCTAACACAAAACGAATTGACAACGTATGATGACGTAATTCAAATAATAAATTTTTGACACGATCTTCGGCGCTCAACGGAAGCGCTAACCAAATTTCATCGATCGTTTCTTTGGAGTTTTTCAAATAATCACTTAAATTTACAGGCATCTTTTCGACGGGAATATTGGCAATGCGAGAATTTTTTTCATCTGCAAAATCATCGAAAAAAACGACAATACGAAAACCAGTCCACAATGCATGCTGTATACTTTCCGCAAGTTTTTGCCCTAATTTCCCTGCGCCAATAATAATCACACGTCTTTCATTTAAGCCATGAGTGCGCATTAATCGTAAAACAATTAACACGCTAAAACGAAACACAAATAATAAAAAAAACGAAAAAAAAGCCCATAACAAAAACCAACCTCGAGAGAAGCTTTCGCCAGTTTTAGTGAAAAAAGCTAAACTACTAAGGAAAAATAACAGTATAAACATCGCCTGTATTAAACGAGAAAATGTTTGCCAAAAACTCTGGGCACGAACCGATTCATAAACATGGCAACATGAAAAAATGACACTCGTACCGAGAGCCGCCACACCTAAAGCGAGAAAGTAGTTGAAAGGTAAGGAAAAATTGCCTATTTTGCAGGCATATGCAAAAACCCCCGCTACGATAATAGCTAAAATATCCAGCCCCCTCATCATCATGGAGAGGGTTTTGGAATATTCTTTTAGTAAACCTTTAGGGAGCATATAAATCCGAATTTATGGTATGATCGTAAAACTTTAACATTTTAGTCAAAACTCATGAAAATTGCTATTATTTCTGATTGGTTAGTTACTTTCGCTGGGGCTGAAAAAGTCCTTGCTGAACTCATACAATGCTTTCCAACAGCCGATTTATTTGCGGTCATTGATTTTTTATCGGATGAAGATCGAAGTCATATTCAACATAAAAGAGCATCCACGACTTTTATTCAAAAACTGCCGCTTGCAAAAAAACATTATCGATCCTATTTACCTTTAATGCCACTTGCAATCGAACAATTAGATGTTTCATCGTACGATCTTGTCATTTCAAGTTCTCATGCCATTGCCAAAGGGATCATTACCTCTCCGACACAATGTCATATTTGTTATATCCATTCTCCGATGCGTTATGCGTGGGATATGCAACATCAATATTTGAAAGAAGCGGGATTAGAAAGTGGAATAAAAGGTTATTTTGCCAAATGGATTTTACATAAAATGCGCATGTGGGATGCGAGAACCGCAAATGGTGTCGATCATTTTGTTGCAAATTCCGCCTATATCGCTAATCGCGTTTTCAAAACTTATCGCAGAGAATCAACCGTTATTTCACCGCCGATTGATTTGTCACTTTTCAAACCGCATTACCAAAAAGAAAATTTTTATCTCGCCGCATCACGCATGGTTCCCTATAAAAAAATGCCGCTCATCGCCGAAAGTTTTCGACGCATGCCGGATAAAAAATTAATCATCATTGGCGATGGTCCCGATTTTCATAAAATTCAAAAATACGCTTGCAGCAATATTAAAATTTTAGGGTACCAATCGACTCCTGTACTGGTAGAATATTTGCAAAGAGCAAAAGCTTTTGTTTTTGCAGCAGAAGAAGATTTTGGTTTACTACCAGTGGAAGCCCAAGCAACTGGGACACCGGTAATTGCGTTTCAAAAAGGTGGCGCGACAGAAACTGTTCGCGGACTCGAAGATGAGAAGCCTACTGGCGTCTTTTTCAAAACACAAACCGTAGATGCCATCATGAATGCGATCAATCTATTTGAAAAAAATGCAGAGAAAATAACAATTGAAAATTGCATTGAAAACGCAAGTCGTTTTTCATCGCAACTTTTTCAAGAAAAATTTAAAAAGTTCGTTTATGATAGGTTACTTTAAGGTTCGCCGCCCTATTAACAACCGTCGTCCCGCGACTTGGTAACGCGAAGGATCCAGAAAGTCCTACGATGTCGCTCTGGATCCCGCGAACAAGTCGCGGGACGACGGAGTATTTTTAGCGGTCTTAGACAGATTTTTTATTTATTAAATTTGAGCCGACACACATGAATGTCATTGATAACAATATACAACTTTCCATTATCGTTCCCGTTTATAAAGAGGAACGTAGCATTCAACCGTTTTTAGCACGCATGGAACCTGTTCTCGCAAAATTAAAATTAACTTATGAAATTATTTTTTGTTTAGATCCCTCCCCTGATCGTACGGAGGAAGTAATACTGAAAGAATTAGAACGCAATCCTAATATTAAACTCATGATTTTTTCGAGACGTTTTGGTCAACCTTCTGCAACAATGGCGGGGATTTTACATGCGCGCGGTGAAGTATCGGGCGTCATCGATGTTGATTTACAAGATCCTCCTGAATTAATCGAAAAAATGTATCATAAACTCAAAGAAGGTTATGAGGTGGTTTACGCGAGACGTATTTCGCGCCAAGGCGAAACTTTCATTAAACGCTGCATTGCGTACTTTGGTTATAAAATTATAAATAAACTGACTGATGTTCAAATCCCTCGAAATACTGGTGATTTTCGATTAATGACGAGACGCGTCATGGAAGAATTACGAAGTTTAAATGAATCGCATGGATTTTTACGCGGGTTGGTGGCTTATGTCGGTTTTAAACAAGCTTATGTTGATTATGACCGAGATCCGCGCATGGTTGGGAAAGGTAATTACAATCGATTCACCGGATCTTTAAAAATCGGCTTAAATGGTTTAATCAGCTTCAGCAGCCGTCCATTACAAATGATGTCTATCGTCGGCGCTTTAATTGCAAGTTTTAGTTTTCTTTTAGGTGCATGGTACGTTTTACAAAAACTCATTGGCATCGATTTAACACCGGGACTTTCTACCACAATTTTAGTCGTCACTTTTTTTTCTGGGGTACAATTATTATGTCTTGGCCTCATGGGAGAATATGTCGGCCGTATTTATGATGAAGTGAAAAAAAGACCCATGTACATTGTGGATCGATTTATTGCGAAAAAATGAAAATGATCAATCAAACTTTACAATATATTTTTACAAATAAACGTTCTATTGCATCGTTCTTAACAGTGGGAGCGTTATCGGCTATTGTGTATTTCTCTGTATTTTCACTGCTATGGAAAGTACTCGAGGTTAATTATAATATTGCCATTACGATTGCTTATATTTTATCGGTAATCTTTCATTTTAATGCGAATCGATATTTCACTTTTAAAAGTCATGGCAAAAAAATTTTGCAACATTTGATAAAATATTTCATTATGCTTCTCTTTAATTATGCAGTGACGTTAGTGATCGTCTATATCATTGTGGAGCACTTATATCTATCTCCATACTTAGGCATTGTGATTTCCATTGGGACCACGATGAATACTGGATATTTGCTTTCACGATACTGGATATTTCAAGTTTCTGCAGAACAATGAAGGAGAATTCATTTGCGATATTTTATAACAGGTTGCGCAGGATTTATCGGCAGCAATTTAGCTGACTGTCTTTTATCAATGGGTCATGAAGTCGTAGGGTTTGATAATTTTTCAACGGGTTCACTTAAATTTATCGAGATGGCCCGCCAATATAAAACATTCACCTTAATACAAAATGATTTACTCAATCGCGATGCATTAAATAAATCGTTGCGAGATGTCGACATGGTATTTCATTTGGCGGCAAATGCAGATGTACGCTTCGGCACACATCATCCGCATAAAGATTTAGAACAAAATACCATTGCAACCTATCATGTGTTAGAAGCGATGCGAATAAATCAGGTGAAACGCATCGCTTTTGCATCCACCGGTTCCATTTACGGTGAATCGAATATCATTCCAACCCCAGAAGACGCCCCTTTTCCTGTTCAAACATCGTTATATGGCGCGTCAAAATTAGCCGCCGAAGGATTGATTCAAGCCTATTCGGAAGGTTTCGATTTCCAATCTTATATCTTTAGATTCGTGTCGATTTTAGGTGAACGTTATTCTCATGGACATGTTTATGATTTTTATCAACAACTATTAGAAAATCCAAATCAACTCACCGTCCTCGGAAACGGTAAACAAAAAAAATCATATTTATATATTGAAGATTGTATTAATGCCATGTTATATGCGATCGAAAAATCTCACGATAAAGTCAATATTTTTAATTTAGGTACGGATGAATATTGCGAAGTGAATGATTCTATCCAATGGATTTCAGAATACTTACAACTTTCACCTGAACTGATTTATACAGGTGGCGATCGCGGTTGGGTGGGCGATAATCCTTTTATTTTTCTCGATTGTCAGCGCATTAAAAATTTAGGATGGACCGCTTCAAAATCTATTCGAGAAAGCATCATCCACACACTCCAATATTTACAACAAAACGTGTGGATTTATTCAAAGGTACAATATGCAAGTTGATTTGAAAGGGAAAACTGCGCTCATTACCGGTGCATCACGTGGCCTTGGATTTGCCATTGCAGAAACATTTTTTAAAGCGGGCGCCAATCTTATTTTAATCGCCCGTAATGAAGAGGCATTAAAACATTTTCGTGACATACATCCATCCGACAATCAATCTATCGAAATTATCCCAGCAGATTTAGGGAAAGATTTAACGCATTGCATTCGTACGCTCGCTTCCAAAAAAATTGATATTTTAGTCAATAATGCCGCAATTTCCGGACCCATTGGCCCGCTGTGGGAAAATGATTGGGAGCATTGGCTTTATGCGTTACAAGTGAATATGATTACTCCCATCGCGCTTTGTAAAGCGCTTTTACCACGAATGATCGCTCAAAATAACGGAAGAATCATCAACTTATCTGGTGGAGGCGCAACGGGAAGTCGCCCTCACTTCTCAGCCTACGCTGTCGCTAAAACTGGCCTTGTGCGTTTTACGGAAACCTTGGCAGAGGAAGTCAAATCCTATAAAATCACGGTAAATGCCATTGCGCCTGGCGTCATGAACACGCAAATTTTAACCGACATTATAACAGCCGGAAAAGCAATCGTCGGTGAAAAAGAGTATTCTGCCGCTTTCGACCAACTTCAATCAGCTAATCCTTTGACTGAAAATCCTGCTGAGCTATGTTTGTTTTTAGCAAGTGAGATAAGTCAAAGCATCAACGGAAAACTGATTAGTGCCGCATGGGATCCTTGGAAATCACTCACCCATTATAGTGATATGTTAAAAAGTACGGATATTTATACATTGCGCCGCATTGTACCAAAAGATCGCGGCCAAGATTGGGGATAAATTGGGGGATAATAATAAATGAATGTTGCCATTATCGGATGCGGTCTTATTGGACAAAAACGTGCAAAATCCTTGGGAAAAGCATCATTAGTCGCATGTGCGGACATTGTGCCTGAAAGAGCGCATGCACTCGCAAACCTTTTTACAGATTGCAAAGCATATACGGATTGGAAAGAAATGATAAAACGCGATGACATTGATATTGTCATTGTGGCAACATTGCATGCTGATCTTGCAGAAATGGGTTTAGCATCCATACAATCGGGAAAACATGTTTTACTTGAAAAACCCGCGGGAAAAGAGGCAAAAGAAATTTTACCGTTAATCGAAGCCTCAGAAAAAAATGCAAAATTTATTCGTGTTGGTTTTAATCATCGTTATCATCCTGCCTTTCGTAAAGCAAGATCGCTTGTAGACCAAGATGCATTAGGCGAATTAATGTTTATCCGCGCACGTTACGGTCATGGCGGGCGGCTGGGTTATGATCAAGAATGGCGTGCCAATCCCGTCCTTTCGGGTGGTGGAGAACTCATCGATCAAGGCATTCATTTAATTGATCTCGCACGCTGGTTTTTAGGTGATTTTACGCATATTCAAGGACACGCTAGCACTTATTATTGGGATATGCCGGTGGACGATAACAGCTTTCTCATGTTAAAAACGAAAAAAAATCAGATGGCTTTTTTACACGCGAGCTGCACAGAGTGGAAAAATTTATTTTCATTTGAAATTTATGGCAAAAAAGGAAAAATTGATATTTCAGGATTAGGCGGAAGTTATGGTGTAGAACGCATTGCGTTTTATGAAATGCGTCCAGAAATGGGACCACCGGATACTTTCATGTGGGAATATCCCATGCCGGATGACTCGTTTGAAATTGAATTCAACGAATTTTTAGAAGATATAAAAAATAGTCGAAAACCAAAGGCAAGCATCCATGATGCTCATGCCGCATTAAGTATTGTGGAAGAAATTTATAGGATATCCAATTTATGATTATTGTACGCAGCCCATTACGCATTTCCCTTGGCGGAGGTGGAACCGATTTACCTTCTTATTATCGTGATCATGGTGGTTTTTTAATGGCGGCCGCCATTGATAAATATGTTTATATCACACTACATCAAACCTTCGTCCAAGAAATTATTATTAAATATTCTAAAATGGAACGTGTAAAAGCGATTGATGACATTGAACACCCCATCGTTCGTGAAGCATTAAAATATATTAATCTTCAAACACCTCATCTCGAAATTACCAGTATGGCGGATATTCCTGCAGGGACCGGCCTTGGTTCTTCAGGTAGTTTTACAACCGCACTTTTAAAAGGGTTACATACTCTTAAAAAGAATCTAGTCCATCCAAGAGAATTAGCAGAAGAAGCCTGTCATATTGAATTAAATCTCTTAAAAGAACCTATCGGCAAACAAGATCAATACATTGCCGCATTTGGTGGTTTAACTTGCTTTCGATTCCAGCCCAATGATCAAGTCGAAGCGTATCCGCTTTCGATTGACCAAGATATTTTATATAGTCTTGAAGATAATTTATTGTTATTCTTTACGGGATATTCAAGATCTGCATCACAAATTTTAAAAGAACAAGATCAAAAAAGTCAGGCCAAAGATCAATCCATGACTGACAATCTGCATTTTATTAAAGACTTAGGATTAAAAAGCAAAGACGCCTTATTAAAAGGTGATTTGCATGAATTTGCAAATCTCATGAATGTGCATTGGCAATATAAAAAAGAACGTTCGCGCAATATGAGTAACACTGACATTGATGATTGGTACGCGCTCGCTCGCAAAAATGGTGCATTGGGCGGCAAAGTCATTGGCGCAGGTGGCGGCGGATTTTTAATGTTTTATGCAGAAGATAAAATATCGTTACGACAAGCGATGCGAAAAGCAGGTTTACATGAAATACGTTTTCGATTTGATTTTTCAGGTACAGAGGTAATTGCACAATCATGATAACACCGAATTATCCAGTGGTAATTTTAGCAGGTGGGCTTGCAACCCGCCTTCGCCCTATTACTGAAAAAATTCCAAAATCACTTATTGCCATTAATGGCGAACCTTTTATCGCGCATCAATTGCGATTACTTGCAAAAAATAATTTTCGTGAAGTCGTCATGTGTGTAGGTTTTCTAGGCGAACAAATTATCGATGTTGTCGGAGATGGACATCAATTTGGATTATCTGTTGAATATGCTTTTGATGGTCCACAATTATTGGGTACCGCTGGCGCCATTAAAAAAATTCTTCCGAAACTACATGATCATTTTTATGTGTTGTACGGAGATTCTTATTTACCTTGTGACTATGTCGCGGCTGAAAAAAGCTTTAATTCAGACAAAAAATTGGCGTTAATGACCGTCTTTCATAATCTCAATGCATGGGACTCTAGCAATGTGTTATTCGAAAACGGCGAGATTCAAACTTATGACAAAGTGAATCGCACCCCCGCCATGCAACATATTGATTATGGTTTAGGTATTTTTCATAAAAAAGCGTTTCAGCACATTCCCGAAGATACTTTTTATGATTTAGCATTGCTGTATCAAGAAATGTTAAAACAAAATCAACTCGCCGCTTTCGAAATCAAAGAACGTTTTTATGAAGTTGGATCTTTATCCGGCATTCAAGAACTCGAAAATTTTCTCGCAAGTTAAGGACTTTTTATGCAATTCATTCAGCAGTATTTGACCGAAGCAACACAGATTATTGAAAAAATCGATAAAGATGCCATTGAAAAATGCATCGAACTTTTGCTCGAAACAAGATCGAATGGCGGTCGATTATTTATTTTAGGCGTGGGTGGAAGTGCGGCGAATGCATCACATGCGGTCAATGATTTTCGTAAAATTGTCGGACTTGAAGCCTATGCACCGACAGATAATGTTTCTGAACTCACCGCTCGCACGAATGATGATGGTTGGGCAACTGTTTTTTCGGAATGGTTGCAAACGAGTCGGTTAAAAATGAACGACTGTTTACTTATTTTATCCGTCGGCGGTGGTTGTCTTAAAAAAAATGTGAGCCCCAATCTAGTTTCCGCACTGCAATATGCCAAAAATCTCGGCAGCAAAATTTTAGGTATCGTCAGTCGTGATGGCGGATTTACGAAAGAAGTCGCTGATGCCTGTGTGGTGATTCCTACTTTAAATCCAGAAAACACAACGCCGCATGCAGAAGCATTTCAAGCGGTCATTTGGCATTTAATGGTTTCCCATCCCAAATTAAAAGCAGCTCAAACCAAGTGGGAATCGGTGAAATAATGGTGTTACGAAAAGCCATATTTTTAGATCGTGATGGAGTATTAAATGATGCTGTCGTTAAAAATGGCAAGCCCTACCCTCCATCCTCGCTTTCCGAAGTAACTATTCCAGATGATGTGCCGAATGCATTGCAATTATTGCGTGAAAAAGGATTTCTTTTAATTGGCGCCACGAATCAACCGGATGTGGCGAGAGGAACAACTTCACAAAAAACCGTCGAGGATATTAATAATTTCCTCATAAAAAAATTATCATTGCATGATATTCGCGTCTGCTATCACGATGATAAAGATCACTGCGAATGTCGGAAACCGCGCCCCGGTTTATTGTTAAATGCAGCGCGCGATTATCACGTTGATTTAAAAAATAGCTTCATGATTGGTGATCGTTATAAAGATGTTGAAGCGGGGCTTCACGCAGGATGTCGCACTATTTGGTTGCGACGAGATTACCTCGAAAAAAATCCATCCTCACCCCCGCATTTTATTGCGTCCACATTTCTTGAATGTGCATTGTGGATTTTAAAAACTTTGAATCAGGAGTCTTCTTCATGAAATCTATTCAGCAGTTAAATATTAAAATTTTTGCAGATGGTGCAGATATAAATGGAATGCTGGAGATGTATCGCAATCCATTGATTCAAGGTTTTACAACTAATCCGACTTTAATGCGAAAAGCAGGCGTTCGTAATTATGTCGCTTTTGCGCATGACATTTTGCAAATTATTAAAGATAGACCCATTTCATTCGAAGTTTTTTCGGATGATTTTAAAGAAATGCAGCACCAAGCCCTTGAAATCGCAAGCTGGGGCAAAAATGTTTATGTGAAAATTCCTGTGATGAATACGAAAGGTTTCGCTTCTTACGATTTAATCCGAGCACTCGCGAAAGCCGGCGTGAAACAAAATGTAACGGCGTTGATGACGTTAGATCAAGTAGAACAAACCGTTTCGATGTTGAAAGATGGGCCTTCAGCATGCATTTCTGTTTTTGCAGGACGTATCGCAGATACCGGTCTTGATCCGATGGAAATCATGCAAAAATCTATAGAAATGATGCAACCTTTCCCCCATCTTGAACTCATTTGGGCAAGCCCACGAGAATTACTCAACATTTTTCAGGCAAACGATATCGGTTGTCATATCATTACGGCGACGAATGATATTTTAAAAAAATTAAGCTTAGTCGGAAAAAATTTAGAAGAATTTTCATTAGAAACCGTCAAGATGTTTTTTGATGATGCGCAACATGCGGGATTTACCTTAGAAAAAGAAGTGGTGGCTTAGTAATAGTTAAAGGAGGAATGCTTAATATGGCCTTATTGACTAAGCTAGCCTAGTCTACTATAATGGTGTTAGGAGGATACGATTATGTTAATTAATATATATGACGCAAAGACACGCTTTTCTAAACTCATCAATCAAGCGCTAAAAGGTGATGAAATTATTATAGCGCGCGATGGCAAACCCCTTGTTCGTCTCGTGCCATATACGGAAGAACCACAAGTACGCAAAGGTGGTCAATTGAAGGGGTTAATGCAGATTAGTGAAGATTTTGATGCACCTTTGCCAGATGATTTATTAAAACTTTTTTATGGAAATGATAAGTAATGCATTATTTGCTTGATACGCATGTCATCTTATGGTGGTTTACGACACCTGAAAAAATCAGTAAACAAGCATATAAAATTATAAAAGATAAATCTAACGTATTATATGTAAGTAGTGTTTCATTTTGGGAAATGGCCATCAAAAAAGGCTTAGGACGTCTTACACTTCCTCATAATTTGCTTGAAGCGACCGCTGCAGAAAATTTTAAAATATTACCCATCATGCCCGAAGAATGCTTAGGGGTTGCTGATTTACCCCTCATACATCATGATCCATTCGATCGATTACTTATCATTCAAGCCAAATTACACGATCTTGTCTTGATAACCCAAGACAAAACGATCGCAGAGTATCCCGTGGTGATAATACGTGCTTGAAGTATAAAAAAGATTTTACATTATCAAACACTTCATCCCAACGGGTTCTTCGAGAAGGGATTTTTTAATATCTGAATAAACTAGCCCATCCATTGTTTCATCGCTCGTTTCACCCAGTACTATTTTAATATGAGTGATTTCTTCTGATAACAAAGTTTTTTTGCTTAAAATCCAATTATTCGTATTTTTCCCCGAAACATTTTTTTGGAGACGTTCTTTTTCTTTTTGATTTAAATGTAACAATTGTTTAAAAGCAAGCTTAGTCAATTCATCTCGTTCATTACATTTTGAAAGTGATTCATATAAATCCGGAATACCAATTTCATTGGGGTTAAGTGAATTAATTGCAGCGCCAGCGACTAAAAGAAGGCGCACACATGCATTGGAATCACCGGTAGCTTTAGCAACCAATCCTGCAGCGAGACTTAAAGGTGATAAACCAAAATTCACATGATCCATGGCGTTAAGGTATGCTTTAGCTTCAATTAATAATTCCACACATTGCGCTTTCCCAGAATGCGCAGCCCAGTGTAAGGCTGGCATTAAACAAGATTCAGGTCGCGCATTGACTTCCGCCTTTGCGGCAAGCAATTCCTTCATTGTGACCACGTCCCCTAGTTGCGCTGCTTCCATGAGTGGGGTCATATTTTGAAAGGTTTGGTTGAGTATTTTTGAGTCATTAATATTGCGAAGGGAAGATTTGATTTCTTTTTGTTTTTCATCTTCACTGATAATTTGATTATTCATGAGCTTAATAATATTTCTTGTGTCCATAAAAAATCCTTTTATGACTTAATCATAGGAATAAGCATTTTTATCTTATTCAATTTAAAATCATTAAGCAACTTAATGCTCCGTTGTCATGCCAGCATGCTTTAATGCCACCTTTAAGCATGCTGGCAGGCATCCAGTGGGCACGTAGCGAAGCCTCTTGGATGCCAGCTTAAAGCATGCTGGCATGACATAGTTGATGACGATTCTTTCTAAAGGCGATTCTTTTAAAAACGATTTTTTTTAACTCGAGATTCGCCCATAAGTATCTTCATGGCGAACAATGTCATCCTCACCCAAATAATCCCCGGATTGAACTTCAATCATTTCAAGATTATCCTCGCCGGGATTTTCTAATCGATGCTTAATACCTTGCGGAATGTAAGTTGATTGATTGGCTTTGATATGAAAAATCTCTTCGCCGCGCGTCACTTTGGCAATACCATTGACGACAATCCAATGCTCCGAACGATGCACATGCGTTTGTAATGACAACCGCGCACCTGGTTTCACTGTAATTCGTTTCACTTGGAACGTTTCACCTTTATCGACAATTTGATATTTACCCCATGGTCGGTAAACGGTGGTATGAAGATCCGTTTCTGGGCGATGTAGCTTCTTCAAATGGTTTACCATATCCTTTACGGCTTGGGTATTTTCTTTATGCGCAACTAATACCGCATCGGGTGTTTCAATAATGATATGGTTATCCACCCCCACGACTGCCAACATACGACTTTCTGAGCGTAAATAGGAATTCGTGACATGATCGGTAATAACATCGCCAAAAATAACGTTTCCCTTATCATCCGGATCTTGAACCTCCCATAAGGCAGACCAAGATCCAACATCGCTCCATGGCGTATTTAAAGGGACCAAAACAGCATTCTCTGTTTTTTCCATGACGGCATAATCAATGGAATTACTAGGACATGCATCAAAACCACTTTTATCTAAACGATGAAAATTTAAGTCTTTTGTCAAACTTAATATAGCAATTTCACAAGCCGCTAAAAGTTCGGGTGCAAATTTTTCAAGCTCTTTAATGAATATGGATGCCTGAAACATAAACATTCCACTATTCCAATAATATTGTCCAGATTCAAGAAACTGAACTGCGGTGTTTTGATTAGGTTTTTCTATAAATTCTAAAACCTCATAACCTCCCTCTTTATTTTTATCAGATGAAGTTTTGATATATCCATACCCCGTCTCTGGCAAATAAGGTTTAATACCGAATGTGACAAGCTTTCCATGTTGCGCAATCTGAATTGCCGCATGAATCGCCTCTTGAAAACGCTCAAGACTTTTAATCACATGATCTGCGGGCAGTATGAGCAATGTTGGATCTTCATGCATATTTTTTTTCAAATATAACGCAGCAATCGCAGCCGCAGGCGCGGTATTTTTGCCGGTATGCTCTAAAATGATTGTGGCATCAAATATTCCAATGGCATTAAGTTGTTCCTCTACCAAAAATCGATGTTCTTGATTACAAATGACTAATGGCGGTGCAATGTTTGGTATTGAAAGTGCGCGCAGCACGGTCTCTTGTAACATCGTTTGACGGCTAACTAAGGGTAGTAGTTGTTTAGGATATGCACTACGAGATAAAGGCCATAAACGACTTCCTGAACCTCCTGCTAATATAACGGGAACAATCATTTTTTAATCCTACTAAAAAGCCACTACTTTATCATCGGTATCATCTAAAAATAAAGATCATTCCTGATTCCATTAAGTAGTACTTAGTAAACCTCGATAACATCGTCTGCAGTTTCATATTACCGTCGTCCCGCGGACAAGCCCAAGCCGCGGGACGACGGAGATTGTGGAACACCCGGTATTTAAATCACCAATTGATCTTGAATGATTTTAAGCTGATCCGATTTCATTTTTTTAAAGCCTTTCACTAACTTCAAATCATCTAGAGACTTAAAACTCCCATGTTTTTGACGATAGGTAAGAATATTCTTTGCTTTGGCACGATTTAACCCTTTGAGACGCATTAAATCTTTTATCGTCGCAGTATTCACATTGACTTTTGTAGGAATTACTTCGGTTTGTGTAGCTTTACTAGTATTCTGCCCAGCATTTTGCGTAGATTCCGTCGCATATACTGAGGTTGCTAATCCTAAAGCACAAAATAAAATAGCAATTTCTCGAAATAAAAACATAAAACATTCTCCATAATAATTAGTTATTGATAAATATACCCCAAGGAAATACTGCACCATCGTGACGTATTTCACATATATCCATTCAGCCTGTATAGATGGCTGATGCACTGAATAAATGATAGATACTTCAAGTCGAACGCCATCATGAATACTATATCCGCAAATATAGGAGGACTATTCCTGATGTGTAAGATGTGATTTTTTCCAAAATCCAGAAAGGACTTATCTAGGGAATCATTATAAAATTTTATTTAATAATGATTGTGCATATCATGCATTGAATTTTTTAAGTGTCAAGCTAATTTTAAAAATTTATCATTCTCATGTGTTTTTATATTGAAAAATTGATCCGTACATCAAACCGTAAATATAACAATCTCTTCCAATAAACTCTTTCTTCCTGATACTTTTATGGTAAACTTTCGCTAATAATCGCGGAAACCCTTAAGTGAACGATTTGTTTATTTTTTATTCACTTAATAATTATTTGTCATGCCAGCATGCTTTTAGCTGGCATCCAGCAGAGCCTACCTGGATGCCTGCCAGCATGCTTAAAGGTGGCATCAAAGCATGCTGGCATGACAGATTTTTTTGGTCTCGAGGGTTATTCGCGAAAGACAGATTCTAAGGACACTATTTTATTTTTTTAGGGGCATTTCCATGCTACGCAAAATAAACTTATGGCAAATTTTAAGTTTAATCATCGCATTATTTTCAACAACATTAGTTTTTGCGACGACTGACGGTGTTATCCCAATCGCAACGCAACCACAACAACCCATTATTACACCTGCTGCACCTAATTTAGATGCAAAAGGCTACATTCTCATTGATGCGGCCAGTGGGAAGGTATTAGCGGAAAAGGATGCTGATATTCATATGGCACCCGCGAGCTTAACCAAACTCATGTCGCTTTACATTATTTCAAGCGCATTAAAAAGCGGTTCTATTCACTTAGAAGATAAAGTCCGCATTAGCACCAAAGCATGGCAAACGCCGGGCTCTCGCATGTTTGTGAAAGCAGGCGATGAAGTGCCAGTCAGTGATTTAATGAAAGGTATCATCGTCGCCTCTGGGAATGATGCAACGGTTGCGATGGCAGAATATGTCGCGGGGACTGAAGAAGCCTTTACCAATATCATGAATGATCAGGCCAAAAAGCTTGGCATGAATAATAGCCATTTTCTGGATAGCACCGGCCTTCCTAATCCAGATCACTTTTCTACCGCACGAGATATGGCAATTCTTGCTGCAGCACTTGCAAGATACTTTCCTAATGAATATAAAATATTTTCTGAAAAATGGTTTATCTATAAAGGCATTCGTCAGCCGAATCGTAATCGTTTGTTATGGCGTTACCAATTTGCCGACGGCTTAAAAACAGGCCATACCAACGAAGCAGGCTTTTGTTTAGTGGCATCTGCGATGAAAGATGGTATGCGTCTCATTAGTGTGATAATGGGCTCACCCAACGATCAAGGACGTACTGAAGATTCCATACGATTACTCACCTATGGTTTCCGCTTTTTTGAAACACATAAAGTATATAGCGCATCAACGCCTGTCACAAAAGTTCGCGTATGGAAGGGTACAAACACAGAAGTTGCAGTTGGTGTGAAACAAGATCTATATGTCACCGCCCCGACAGGACAATTTAAAAATACCCAAACCAAAATAGAATTGAATGGCACTATCAAAGCACCTATTGTAAAAGGTCAAACGTTAGGAACTGTCAATATCGTATTTAATAATCAAGTATTAAGTTCCGCACCGTTAGTTGCGCTCGAAGATGATGCAAGAGGTGGATTTTGGCGCAGAATGAGTGACGCTTTCCATTTTGGTTATTCCAAAATATTTTCTAGAACTAACGAAAAAGCAAATAATGGGTAAAGACAACGAAACACCAAATGACACCAAAAGTGCTTTGGTGTTTCCCACTGAATTTACCATTAAGGTATTTGGCAAAGCTGACAGTCAGTTTGAAGAAAGTGTTGCACTGATCATTCGTCGGCATGCCAAGGAACTATCGGAACATGCGATTAAAGCGCGAGTCAGCAAAGAAAATAAATATAAAGCGCTTTCCATCACCGTATATGTTGAATCGCGCGAAAATTTAGACGCTATTTACTACGATTTAACAAAATGCCCTGATGTTTTAATGGCTTTATGACGAGATGTAATGGGTATGAATACCGTAATGATTCGTACATTAGATTTGCAAGATTATTCGCAAACCTTAAGCGCTATGCGTCAATTCACTGAAGAAAGAAATGAGAATACGCTGGACGAAATTTGGGTTCTCGAACATCCGCCTATTTTCACACAAGGTCAGAACGGTAAAGCAGAACATATTATCAATCCGGGCAATATCCCTGTTGTTCAAGCTGATCGCGGGGGGCAAGTGACATTTCACGGACCTGGTCAACTGGTCGCCTACACATTGGTAGATGTACAACGAAAAAAATTTAATATACGTCAGATGGTAAATTTATTAGAAAAATCAGTCATAGATTGTCTAAATGCATGGGATATTCAAGCAAAATCCAAATGCGATGCGCCAGGCGTATATGTGGAACATGATAAAATTTGTTCGATTGGTTTGCGTATTAGACGTGGCCGATCGTTTCATGGTTTAGCGTTAAATGTTGCGATGAATCTCGAACCTTTTACTCGCATTCATCCTTGTGGTTTTCAAACACTGAAAATGACGCAGATGAGTGACATTAACGACACTATTACCATGAAAGACGTACAAACAAAATTGCTAGAATATTTAGTATTACATTTAGGTTATAATTATTTTCTACATTCAGCGGAAAAGTGGTATGGAACAAAAAACATTGAACAATAAACAACGAGGCAAAGAAAAACTTGCTCGCATCCCCATCAAAATAGAAACAACAACTAACGTATTGCGAAAACCTGATTGGATTCGTATACGAATCCCCACGACGCCGGCTGTGCAAGATTTAAAAAAGATTTTGCGTGATAATAAATTAGTCACTGTGTGTGAAGAAGCGTCTTGCCCCAACTTGAGTGAATGCTTTAGCCACGGAACAGCAACGTTCATGATTATGGGCGATAAATGTACGCGTCGTTGCAGTTTTTGTGATGTCGCACATGGCCGCCCCGACCCATTAGACCCGAATGAACCCATCAATCTTGCGAATACGATTGCCGCGATGAAATTGCGTTATGTGGTGATAACGTCTGTTGATCGCGATGATTTACGCGATGGCGGCGCCAGCCACTTTACCGCTTGTCTTCGTAAAATTCGAGAAAAAAACCCAACCATTCGCATTGAAGTATTAGTGCCGGATTATCGCGGCCGTATGGAAGTCGCACTTCTCGAAACCGCGAATGAATTGCCTGATGTCTTCAATCACAATATTGAAACCGTGCCACGTTTATATAAAGCGGCACGCCCAGGATCCGATTACGCACATTCATTACTTTTACTCAAAGAATTTAAGGCAAGATTTCCGCACATTCCGACAAAGTCAGGACTCATGTTGGGATTAGGAGAAACTGACGACGAAATTAAACAAACGTTATTAGATTTACGTGCACATGATGTTGATATGTTAACATTAGGCCAGTATTTACAACCCAGCAAATTTCATATTCCTGTAGCGCGTTATATCTCACCACAAGCGTTTAAAGACTTGGGTGATTTTGCATCCGAATTAGGATTTAAGAATGTCGCCAGCGGTCCTCTGGTTCGCTCGTCTTACCACGCGGACAGACAAGCGTTAGGCGAAAACATTTCTTAAAGGAATTAAATTCAAGGATATTCATTATAAAATGCATGTGATGTCTGATTACGCAACGCCCATTCTGCAATGGTTGAATAGTCATCCCGAATTAGCGGGGTTAGCAACCTTTTTTATCTCAGCATTAGAGTCCGTCGCCATTATTGGTACCATCGTGCCGGGATCAGTGATGATGTCCGCGATTGGTGCTTTAGTGGGTGCAGGCATCATTCCATTTTGGTCAATTTTGATTTGGGCTATTTTAGGCGCGATCGTCGGAGATGGTGTCAGTTATTGGCTTGGACACTATTTTAAAGATAGGCTTCATGATGTTTGGCCATTTCGAAAGCATCCCACACTTTTAGCCAGTGGAGAAAGATTTTTTCATAAATATGGCGGCATGAGCGTTTTTATTGGCCGTTTTGTGGGTCCTGTCCGTGCTTTAGTCCCCTTAGTCGCGGGTATGCTTGGAATGACGCCTTTACGATTCACCATCGCGAACGTCGCATCAGCGATACTCTGGGCTCCCGCTTATATGTTGCCGGGATTTATTTTAGGTGCCGCATCGACCGAGCTACCGTCAGAATTAGCAGGCCGCATTATCCTGAAGCTTTTACTTCTCGGTTTACTTGTTATTCTATGTATTTGGCTTCTCAAGAAAATATTCGATTTAATTCGCATGGAATTGGATGAGTTTCTCAATTGGGTATGGAATTCACTCAAAAATTCACGTTATTTTTACCTCATTACGAGTGTTTTAAAACATCATGATTATCGAAAAACCCATGGTCAGCTCACCCTCTCTTTTTATTTTATTTTAACCGGTTTGTTATTTATTTATCTCGCAAGTTATATTCATTACCACGGTCCGAACGATATTTTTATTAATAATTTAACGTTCCATTTATTTCGAAGTTTTCGGACACCTTCAACCGATGACATCATGTTGTATTTCACCTTACTTGGGGATAAATATCTCATTTTTGCAATGGCGCTGACATTATTTTGTTGGTTTATACGAACTAAACATTTCAATACCGCCATTCATCTTTTACTTTTAATCATCATCATGACATTTAGTATTCATTTTTTCAAAGAAGCCGTGCAATCTCCCCGTCCTTGGGGTGTGCTGAGCACTAGTAACAGTGATTATTCATTTCCAAGTGGTCATACCACCGTCGCGTTTACTTTTTATTTTGCCGTTGCATTTTTCATGATAAAAATTTTCCGCATTCAACTGCGTACACCCATCTATTGGTTTGTTGGAATTCTAGCATCAACGATTGCGATATCACGTTTATATTTTGGCGTCCACTGGTTGACCGATATCATTGGGGGAATATTACTAAGCGCCTCGATTCTAATATTTATCACTATTTCTTATAATCGAATAAAAGAGAAAGAAGTTAAACCTAAAGGCGTTATTTTAACTTTATTACTTACCTTCCTTATTAGTTATCCTGCCATCATTTTAATATCCTATAATAAATTAAAATCCGCCTACACCATTGTTCCATGGCCAACTTACCACATTTCTGAAAATACGTGGTGGACACAGCAAGGCGAACATTTTCCTTTATTTCGAGTTAATCGTTTTGGATTTTCTGTTAATGTGTTTAATGTACAATGGCTAGATAACCTCGAAAATATTAAATCCACTTTATTAGCCAATGGCTGGGAAAATCCTCCGCCACGTGATTGGTTAACGGTGTTATATCGTGTGAGTTCCGTGCAAAGTGCTGAGCATTTACCGCTCGTATCACCAATTTATCTTGATGAAAGGCCTGAACTTGTTTTGACAAAAATTATTGATGATAAACTTACTATTTTACGTTTTTGGAATTCACAATTTATTGTAGAAAATAATGCATATCCGCTTTGGTTAGGCTCAGTCGAATATGCGCCAAGTACGTACAGCTGGTTATTTAAGCGTAAACATTCCAACGAATTCATTCCTTCTGCCTCATTATTATTTACGGAAATCCCAAAAAAATATGAAATAAAAACTTTAACAGAAACCGTAAAACCTAATGATCATTCCACTGAACAAACTATTATTTTAATTAAACCTATTTAACGGAGCTAATCATGTTTGATGCACTCATTCAACTTTCTTTTTTTACAGCCAAAGCCTTGATTGTCATTATCATGATTTTGATTTTATTGGCAGGAATTATTGCCTTATTGAGTCGCGGAAAAGAAAAAAAACAAGGCAAAATTACAATTAAAAATTTAAAAGATTGTTATTCAGATGTGAAAGAAACATTACTCGAAGTGACAATGTCCAAGAAAGCATTTAAAAAATTTCAAAAAGAAGAAAAAGCTCTCCTCAAAAAAGCGGATAAAACGGATGAAGAAGAAAAATCTAATGTTTTTGTTATCAATTTTAATGGTGACATGAAAGCATCGCAAGTCACAGCGCTCCGAGAAGAAGTGACCGCGATTTTAGGCATTGCAAAATCCTCAGATGAAGTATTTTTACGATTAGAAAGTCCTGGCGGCATGGTGCACGCTTATGGGCTAGCCGCAGCGCAATTGTTGCGATTACGTGATCATCACATTCCATTGATCGTCAGCGTCGATAAAGTTGCAGCAAGTGGCGGATATTTAATGGCTGCCATTGCGAATAAAATTATGGCGGCCCCCTTTGCCATCGTGGGTTCTATCGGTGTTATTTTTCAATTACCAAATTTTAATCGTTTGTTAAAAGAAAAAAATATTGATTTCGAGCAAATTACGGCTGGAAATTTTAAACGTACGCTCACCGTTTTTGGAGAAAATACCGAAGAAGGCCGTGAAAAATTACATCAAGAAATGGAAGATATTCATCGTATATTTAAAAATGTCGTTCATGAATATCGAAGTCATTTAGACATCGAAAAAGTAGCAACAGGCGAACATTGGTTAGCGAAACAAGCGATAGAATTTAATTTAGTCGATGAAATCAAAACCAGTGATGATTATCTTTTAGAAAAAAGCAAAACCTCAAATATTTATGAAATTACTTATCACATTAAAAAATCTTTTTCGGAGAAATTATTTGGGGGTTCGAGTAGTTCTTTGAAGAATTTGCTGACGGGATATATCAGTTCTCCGTTGAAATAAATCGACCTATGTCATGCCAGCATGCTTTAAGCTGGCATGACAGAATTTTATACAACATTATATTGATTTTTGAACTTTATTCGACTTCTGCAGGGAGTTTTTCTTTTTTATAGACATAGGGCAAAGTGATAATGAAAGTGGCACCCTGTCCTTCTCCTTCGCTTTTTACTTCGAGTGTCCCACCTAATTCTTTAACTTCCAGCACACTGGAATGCAAACCTAAACCATGTCCAGTTTTTTTGGTGGTAAACCCATAGGTAAATATTTTTTTAAGATTCAGGGAGGAGATACCGACCCCATTGTCTTTAATCTGAATGATAAAATGATCTGATTCTTCCAATAAAGAAACATTAAGTTTCTTGTTAGACACGGCTGCATTCTCTAATGCTTCAAACGCATTATTAATAATATTAACGATTACTTGCAGTAATTTCACGCGGTCAGTGATGATAGTTTTTGATTGATTTAATTCTTTCGATATCACAACGCTTTTATTTTCATCTTTTTTTAAAGCCCACGCATCATCGACAAGCTCATCGATAGAAATTTCTTCAGCAATACCAACCGCTCGACTTAAACCTTGCTGCATGTTAATAATATCTCTCACATGATCAATATTATTTTGCAAAGAATCTAATTCATCAAAAAACGTTTTTTTATCTTTTTGCCAGTTATCCGCTAACGCACAAATATAACTAGGAATTAATTGTCCCTTTTCATCATGCAAAATAAAATTATCTATATTGTCAGTATGCTCTTTTATTAAAGTGGATAATTGATCCAAACTATCTATTTCAGAATTTTTTAAGTGTTGATTCAACATTGTCACAGAAGTATTAATGCTATTCAGAATATTTCCGATGTTATGCAAAGTGCTTTTTGCGATATCTGCCATTCCCGCATATCTTGCAGCGACTACGAGGTGGTTATGAATTTTTTTAACCTTTTTTTCCATTTTAATACGTTCATTAATTTCATTTTGCAATTTTTTATTACTATCATCCAGTGCTTGCGTCCGTTCGTTGACACGTTTTTCTAGGGTTTCGTTTAGTGATTTTAATTCTCCTAACGTACTATAAAGTCTTTGACGAACTTCATTGAAACTATTTGCGGTTTTCTGAATTTCTTCTTGCATTTCATTAAAACTGAAGGCCATTTCTCCTATTTCATCTCTAGATCGAATTTCGATTGGAATAATATCGGATTTAATTTTTTTCTGTTTTAAACTTCCCGCACCTAGTTCTTCCATTGCTTGGGATAAATCAAACAAATTAGTCTTTATTAAACGCTTTGTTGCACGATTAATTTCTTCAGCAGCATGCACAATCATACCCGGCAGCGCGAGTCCTACAGTAATGGCGATCAAAGCCACTATCACGAAAATATCTTCTAACATATTTAAATGCGGATCACTTTCTTTCAAACTATTGACGGCAATTAAATAACCGATCACGTCGAAAGCTAGAACTGCCAACATCGTACCGGTTAATTTAATATGGAGAGAACTTGGTAATGGTGGAAGTTTTGCTGCGATGCGATCCGTTATTTTACGCCACAGATATAATGGCGTACCAATGAAGGCGAAAACAATACCGATAATCATCGTGGTTAAACCGTATTGTTGAAAACCTAAAATGGTAGCGAGCATCCATACCGCTGCTGAAAAAATACCGAGATAGATAAATACCGTCGGCGCTCGAAATAATCGTGTCATTTGCGGTGCACGAATTCGCAATAACCATACCGCAATACTTGCCATAGAAATACATAACAAATATTGAAAACTGGTCGCGGCAATAATCCATAATGGGGTTCCCATCCAAAGGATACCGATCGCAATTGCGGCAGTGACTAGCGTTGCATTTCTTGGAATTCCCGCTTTGGTCATTTTCCCAAAAAATTCTGGCACTAAGCCATCATGAGAAAGTTGAGCCAAAGTTCTTGGTGGACCTAATAATGGGGTAAATATACAAAGTATCATGATAAAAATAACAAAAAATACATTTGCCGTTTTCGAAAAACTTCCAAAAATGGGAGCAAATACGGGCCATAACTCTTGCGAAAGATCTTTCGAAAGTCCCGTGGGTCCAATCACTCCTAACCAAATTAAAGGCGCAACCACAAAAAACAATCCCGTAACTGCCATTGCGATAAATAAAGCATATATTGCATTTTTTTTCGGGGCATCGGTTTCCCCTAAATAACAAAGCACACATTCGTAAGCAGGCACTGACCAACCAATTAAATAAAGACATGCCATAATATTAGTAAGCGCACCAAAATCTGTTGGGATCGTTTGAATCAATTGAAAATTAGTCGCGGTAGCCCAATTCACTTGACCTACTTCGATTGGGACGATAACTGTTGCAACAGCCATTATTAGCACTGCTAAAGCCAAAGGAACGATAACCCATTGGACACATCTCAAACCCATTAAACATACGGCTGTCACAGCAATAATTAATCCCGTTGCGAGCAAATTAACAGAAATACTGGGGAAAAACATTGGCTGAACAATCGACGCAAGATATTGTGCGGCAAAACTGGTGGCGGTTAGCCAAGCAAACCAATAACTCGTACCAGCTAAATTCGAAAAAATGGGATTATAAGGTTTAAATATGTCTGCGCAGGCGTTTGTGATGCCGCCAATTTTTTTAGGATACATTAAAACCAATTCGAGATAACCAATACTTGAAAAAATACTAATGAGGAAACCTAACGCCATTAAAGGTAAGGTAATTGTCCCTTGACCAACTAATAAAGAGGACATGGTATAGATACTAAGACAAGCCCCGCCAAAACCAATAGCGGTCATTCCAAGCCAACCAATGCGTTGTTTGCTCATGATTTTTCCTTGGCCGATATATTAATATTGTCTCATAAAAATAGATTAATTATTGGCTTTTAGAGATAAAAAATTGTCTTGTTATTTATTATTAGAATAAATTACAAGCATTATTTTACCCAGGTTTTACATTATGAAATACGATAAACCAGCCCCGCTACCCATTGATGATCTTTAGGTGAAATAACCGCAGTGGTATGTGTTTCCATAGAATTATATTTTGAAAATTGGTATTCAAAACGAAAATCAAGGCGTTTGAAGAATACAGTTTCCAACCCTAATCCGTATTTTATTCCGTGTAAAGTATTAAAATCATTAAAGTCGAGAGCAGAAAAATTGGGATTTGTATTAATTTGATCTACTTCAATTTTTAACCAGTTATAACCTAGTCTTAAATAAAACATGCTAGATGGATTTATCCTAATCCCCGGCATCAAACTAAAACCATAATTTGAAATTACATTCACATCGGTGGTTAAGGTATCGTCATTGAATATCAAGCGATAATCTGAATTAGCACTATTTCCATTTATAAAAAATTCTGAACCAAGATATGTGTTATAAAAGCGTTCGAAAAATTTTCGATACCCTACAAAAATACCACCCATTACTCCATTAATATTTAAGGTGGGGTCATAAGATAATAATTCGGGATGATCCATTTTATCTTCGATTGAAAAAGCATCATATCCTATGGAAATTCCTAAATAATAACCATCATTTAATACTTTGCACGAAGTTTCAGAATCTGCAAAATTCTTTACAGAAAAAAAAATCATTATTGCAAAAAAAATTGCAAACAATGCACGTCGAATGTTTTTCACCATTTTTACCTTTCTTTTTGAAGTTTTGAAAATAAATGAAGGGAATCATAAAAAAGATAACGGGCAGTTAACTGCCCGTTCATTGCATTTTAAATCAAGATTACATCACTACGTGATAGATCAAACCAAGCATGAATTGATTATCAGATGGTGATACTTCATCAAAGTCTGTGCTCATTGAACCAAAACCGGTGTGGTTGTATTCAGCTCTTAAGCTCCAGCCATCCATAAAGGTTGATTCGATACCAACACCATATTGGAAGCCACCTTTGGTCGAATTAGTGCTTTCGTCGAAATTAAACGGACCGCCTTCAGTATCAGTTGTATCAAAGCGAGCAGTTTCATCATAGTCAATTTTTGCCCAGTTGTAACCAAGTCTTACGTAAAACAATGAAGCATTGTTTAACTTGATACCTGGCATAGCGCTGATACCATAGTTATCTTTTGCTTTCACACTAGCCGAGTAGAGATTGTGGACACCATCAGCACTTACGGTAGCTGCTTCGAAATCTGTCTGAGCAGCACTCCAATTTCCGAAAATTTCAAGACCTAAGTAGGCATTATAAAATTCTGGGAAATATTTACCGTAACCGATAAAGAGACCACCTACAGCACCGTTAGCTGCAAGTCTTGGATCAGCTGAGAAGATATCAGTAATACCATCATCTTCAGATAAATCAATTGCGCTGTCAAAATCAGTAGCTAAACGATATGCATCATAACCTGCTTGCACACCGATGTATAACCCATCTCTTAATATCAATTCTACTGGGCAGGGCATTGCTTCACCCTTGTAGTTTTCTTTGTAATTGCCATGCGCGAAAGTGGTTGTGGATGCGAGTAACATAGATGCTACCGATACACTGACAGCAAGCAATGAAAGTTGCGGTTTTCTCATAACGTCTCCTTACGGTTTAAATGAATTAGTTCCAACATTTGTTGCCCATGTAACTCGTCCAAGTTAATCACGGATCATATCAAAGAGTTCAGTTCTTTACTTTATTGGATTGTCATTTGAAGAGCAAGCTTTTTTTTATATTTTTTTATTGACTTCATATACTTAACTCAGTATTAACCCTAAAATGATTGATATTTTTCATCTTAAAAGTTTTGCATTTATACATTTCAGCAGCATTTAGCGCTAAAACAAACAATATTATCGACTTAAATGAGAACATCATAAGTAATAAAAAAAAATAACTGTGCACATGAGAGTCAATAATGAGTACCTTCGGTAGAAAATTTAAGTTTTAGGTGGAGAATGAACTCCACCTAAAACTTAACGCTACCAAACAAAACTTCGTTAAATTTATGGTAGCGGTATCCAACCGTTTAAGGAAGTTTTGATGAGAAATCATTTTTTATAAAATAATACGATAACTTAAACCTAACATAAATTCACCATTACTTGGCGTAATTTTAGTACCCACCTCAGTCTTGAAAGAATTAAACCATTGATAGTTATATTCAGCACGTATACTAAAATCGTCGAAAAATGCATTTTCGATACCGATGCCGGTGTTCCAACCATAAACCATTGGTACTTCGTTGTTATTATCAACTACTAACCCATCCGTAATAAAAGTTTCAGTGACATTAATTTTTGAAGCAACATAACCTAATTTTGCATATATTAATGTACTCTTCACCAATTTAATGCCGGGGATAATACTAATGCCAAAATTATTTTTTCCCTGAAAAGTGGTCTCATAAATAGAATGATTTGAGGTTAATTCATATCCACTTGACGCAGCGCTCCCAAACCCAAATGCTTCAATACCTAAATAAGTATGGTAAAAACCAGGAAAATCTCTTCCATAACCGAAATAAGCGCCCCCCACCACCCCTTCTGCATTTAAATTGATATTATTAGCGAAAGTGAATGTGTCATCGAAAAGTACGTTTAGAGGCGAAGGCTTGGTACGCATCTCATAAATATCATAACCCGCAGAAATGCCAATATAAAATCCATCTTCTAAAATACATCGGAATAAACAAGGAGCGGGCACTTTTATTGTTTCGTTTTTAAAATCTGCAAAACTTTTCATTGAAAATAAAAATAATAAAAAACCCAGTCTATAAAATTTAAATGTTGTCATCAAAACTTCCTTAAATAATTGGATACCGCTACCACATTTTTTAATTTGAATCCTTTATTTTGTGATAAATGGGATGACTCCAAGAACCAGTTACATGATAATCCTGTCTAAAAAACCCGTTTAATATACCACTCATTAATTTATCCGCCAACCATACAAAACCATAAATGACAGGACCACCGGCGAGGGAGAGATTCATCGGTAAAAATGCCGTCAGAAATGGCGTAATCGATACATATAAATTATAATCTCTTGCAACCAACCCAATACTGCCATTCGCATTAACCTCAGCAAGGCTCCCATATAAATAAAAATCTTTCGTTTTTAAAATTCCATTTTGAATAGTAAAATCAGCTTTCTCGACTTCAAAATCGAATCCCTTTTTCTTTGGCGCAATATCGCCAAATGGTTTTGATAACAAAAATTCAAGACTATCAACAGAAACAATATTTAAGATTTTTCCAACCATCTCCATTTTGTTGTCAACAATATCTAAAATGACGCCATCACTTAATGAAACGGTTAAGTTACCATTTAATTTTGGCAAATTTACCGCATAAATCGGTCCTAGCCATTGCAAATTAAATGCAACAGTTCCGTCCGATCCATCTAAACTCTTAGTAATTTCCCAGTCTCTTAAAAAATCCCCGAAATTTGTGGTCTTGATACAACCACACAAAACACTTTTATTACCTATCCAACTTCCTTTCATGATGAAATTAACATTGGGGCTTTTTAATGTAATTTTTTGTATTAATAATCCATTCTTACCTCTTCTTGCCAGTACATGAATAGCGCCGACATCATCATTGTCATAATAAAATTTTTGAAAATAAAGATCGAGCGTTGGCACTTGATTCGAACCAATCGTGAATTTTGTCGCGGTGGATTCCGTTAAATCTTTTAAAGTTTTAGATGTCAAATAAATTTTTTTAACAACCATTTTCAGTTTATTCGTTTTCAAATTTTTTGGAATCCATATGTCGGCCGTAGCCGTTTCGCCATTTATTTTTAAAAGCCAATTATCTTTTAAAGTTTTGGCTTGAATATGTGTGCGATATAAAGGAATTCCTGCAATCAAAAGCTTCCCAAAATTAACGTTCATTTCAAACGGTTTTTCTGAAGGACCATTTCCCGAGAAATAATCTTTCCACTCCAGCACATTAAATTCAGGAATATTTCCATGTACATAAATACCTTGTTTATTAAAAGATTGGGTAACTGGCGAACCAAAGGAAATATCGGCGGTTGTGATATCCCAATTATTTTTTTGATTTTCCGCGAGAATCGATACCGCCATTTTTTGATGATAAGTAGCATTAATTAACATTCTTGTATTTTCTATATTTGCAGAAATATGCAAAGGTTTTTTTTCGGAAGCGATTTTTTTCAAAGGCTCGGGTAATAAAATATTAACGCCTTCCAAACTAGAATCAAATGTATAATTATTTTTTTGCAAATTTCCTTTGATAGCAAAATCAGTACGGCCCTCAGCTATTTTTTCCAAAAATTTTAATTCAGGTATTTTAATTAATTCAGCAATATTCAATTCTCCATTCACTTCAATTTCATCATTTTCAAATTGAATATTAACCGGTTCTTCTAATAATGTCGCAGTTATTAGTTTCGATTTCACATTTGGATAAGAAAATAAAATTTCTCCATTCAAATTTTTTAGTATTAATTTATCCTTATCTTGAATGTTAATATCATGCAATAAAATATTTCCAGAAAGCGTATCAGACAATTGCCCTTTCATGGTTATCTGCCCATTCACAATAATGGGTTTTGTGAGCCAGTCTTTCGATGTAATTTCAACATTGTCTGCACGCATTTCATAATTTTTAGCGTCCATCATCATATTAACGTGATGTAATTCAACAGCGAATTTTTCACTTACAAAATAAATATCAATATTTTTGAAATTAACAAGAACAGATGGCGTGGTTCCCCCTGTTAGCCCTGCACCTGTTAGTACGGGGATTTTCATTTGATTAATGGTATAACTTTTATCGGGCAATTGTTGTATGACAAGCTCCCCGCCATCTACTTCGATATTTTTAATGACGGCTTTTCGTTGCAAAAGCGTTTCCGCTAAACTTAATCTTGCCTTTATCTTTTTTATAGTGGTTTTTGAATCCCTTGCTGTCACATCGTGTAAAGTAATCCAAGGCGTCCACCCTTCCCAATATGCCTTCATACCCTTAATAGAAACCGGTTGTCCGATAGTCTCGCCTAAATTTTGCGCAAGTTCTGGTTTGTAGTGCGACGCAAAGGGAAGCAATAGACGCAAAGCGATAAGAAAAATAAAAAAGAGGGAAAGCAAAAAAATACTCAATATTAACAATACCCGAGATATTTTTTTCAGAAATAAACCATCCTTGGTTTAGTATTCTCTCCATTATATCGAAAATTTAACGCCTGTTGTGAAATAACTTTAATGATACTTATCGAGTGAGGAATATGCGTTAAAAGGTCTTAAGATTAATTTTATTTTCTATGCTTAGGTGTCACATTTTTATCTTATAGAATTAAATGTGGTTAATAAGAACATTCATCGTGTACATTTTGCTTTAGTTGCGATTTCATCTAAGGATTTATTTACATATTCGGGATGATAATACATATAAATCATTGAATTAATATTATTTATTGATATTTCAATTTTTTTTCTTTCACTAAATGGAATATCAGGATTCAACACAATATTTTTATTTGAAATCTTATCTTTTTTAATGAGTTCGTTTAAAGCATATTCCCAATATGAGATGCATTCTCTTGCTTTTCCTAAATCATCTCTTCCTATAGAAACATATTCTAAAGGAAAATCTTTATTTCTAGCATTTAAAAATCCAATTAATTTAACAATAAGATCTGCACCAAAGCCAAGATCATTATCAAAATTCTCGAGTATTTTGACACAATGCAGTCTTCCAATTTTTTCTGCCACAACATAGTCTTCATTAATACCTATTTCTCGTAATGAGATAAGATTCTTTTGAAATATAGTCCAGGCAGTTGACAAATGACTTCCTATCGAATCCTTTTTTAACTCTTCTGAAATGGCTTTTTTTTCTAGTGAAATTAAATTAGATGCATGTGTATTAATAGAATTAAATCTTGATATAATGCTGATTGTTGATTTTTTTGAATGTAAAACATTATTTGTTACAATAGGTATTTTTCTTAACACACAATCCCTCAAAATTTATAATTACGTCGTAGATAACAGCCTTGTAATAGTTAAACATAATTTAGCATCACATGGTTATACAAATAATCGGGGTCTTTTGATTATAATTCCTATTTTGGTCTTGCATAAAAATGTTCT
>JABDEN010000015.1 GCA_013287025.1 Gammaproteobacteria bacterium
GAGAATTTTTCATGCTCTACGCTTCTTAACATGCTTACCACTACTCGTGTTGATTAAAGTTTGTGCCAATTATATCACTTTTTATCAAAAATGATCAAGTTTGGTGTTTAAGTAACTCATTGTAAAAATTGGAAAAGAAAAAAAGAGGCGATAAAAAGTATTGTTACCCACTCGCTTATTGTGATTTTTTTTATAAATTCGTATATTACGGATCCAAGCTTATTGTATACAATCGCATTTTAAAAAAAGGCCAAAATTTTAAATATGAATATCACGAGTTTTATTGCTAAAGAAATAAATGTTTCCTTAAATCAGGTCGAAGCTGCTATTGAATTATTAGATGGGGGAGACACGGTACCATTTATTTCGCGTTATCGTAAAGAAATCACAGGCGGATTGAGTGACACACATTTACGTGTTATTGAAGAACGTTTGGTCTATCTTAGAGAGTTGGAAGCACGTCGTGAAACTATTTTAAAAAGTATTGAAGAACAAAATAAATTAACACCGGAATTAAAACAAACTATTTTAGATGTAGATAATAAAGCATCGTTAGAAGACTTATATTTACCTTTTAAACCGAAGAGACGAACGAAAGCGCAAATTGCCAAAGAGGCAGGCTTGGAACCTTTGGCGTTGGAAATTTTGAATAATCCATCATTGGATCCTGAAAAAACTGCTGAAAAATATATTAATGTTGAATACAATATTTCAACTACTAAAGAAGCATTAGAGGGCGCTAAACAAATTTTGATGGAATTATTTTTTGATACTTCGGATTTATTAAGTCCTTTTCGAAATTATTTATGGGAACATGGTACTATTCAAAGTGAAGTGGTCAAAGGAAAAGAAGTGGAAGGAAATAAATTTTCTGACTATTTTAATTATGAAGAACCTATAAAAAAAATTCCTTCGCATCGCGCTTTGGCATTATTTCGCGGACGACGTGAAGAAATATTAAATGTAAATGTGTGTTTGAAAGAGAATGAAACTGAAATTTGTATTCTACAATTACAAGAAAAATTTGGTATAAAAAATAAAAATCGTGCTAGTGATAAATGGTTAATCGATATTATTCATGCAACATGGAGAATTAAATTTTTTTTAAAACTTGAACTTTCGATGATTATGCAACTCAACGAAAATGCAGATGTTGAAGCAATAAAAGTATTTGCAAATAATCTTCGTCATTTATTAATGTCTTCACCGGCAGGCTCGCGTGTAACGTTAGGTTTGGATCCTGGTTTACGTACGGGTGTTAAGGTAGTGATCGTTGATGGCACCGGCAAATTGTTATTTCACGCAAGTATTTTTCCGCACGCTCCGCGTAATGATTGGGATGCATCTATCGCGATATTAGCAAAATTGTGCAAACAGTTTAATGTGGAGCTTGTCAGTATCGGTAATGGAACGGCTTCAAGAGAAACGGATCGATTAGTCCTTGAATTAAAAAAACGTCATTCCGATTTACATCTTACGAGCATCGTCGTTTCTGAATCTGGTGCTTCGGTATATTCCGCTTCGGAGTTAGCGGCACTTGAATTTCCGGAATTAGATGTTTCTTATCGTGGTGCGGTTTCAATTGCACGTCGTTTACAAGATCCACTGGCTGAACTTGTGAAAATTGATCCAAAATCAATTGGCGTCGGACAATATCAGCATGATGTTAATCAAACACAATTAACGCGCAGTTTGCATATGGTGATGGAGGATTGTGTAAATGCTGTGGGCGTTGACGTCAATACTGCTTCCGTTCCATTACTCACTTGTGTTGCCGGATTAAACGAAACGATTGCAAAAAATATTATTCATTTTCGTGATAGTTATGGCGCTTTTAAAAATCGTCATGAATTAAAAAAAGTGCCGCGCTTGGGTGAAAAGGCATATGAACAAGCCGCAGGTTTTTTGCGAATTGTGAATGGTGAAAATCCATTGGATGCATCAGCAGTTCATCCAGAAGCTTATCCGGTTGTTGAAAAAATTTTAGAAAAGCAAAATCGATCATTGTCTGAAGTCATGGGTAATGTAGCATTTCTAAAAAATTTAAAGGCGCGTGAATATACCGATGAAAAATTTGGTATCCCTACAGTTTCTGATATTTTAAATGAACTAGAAAAACCAGGTCGAGATCCACGGCCCGAATTTAAAACGGCGGTTTTTAAAGAAGGAATTGAGTCACTTCAGGATTTAAAAGTCGATATGATTCTAGAGGGAGTTGTTACGAATGTTGCAAATTTTGGCGCTTTTGTCGATATTGGTGTTCACCAAGATGGATTAGTACATGTATCCATGTTAGCAGATCGGTTTGTAAAGGATCCTAATGATGTTGTTAAAATTGGTGATATTGTAAAGGTTAAAGTTTTGGAAATTGACATTCCTCGTAAACGTATTCAATTAACGATGCGATTATCGGAAAAAAATCAACCGAGAATAGAAAATAATTTTGTACCGTCTCCAAAAAAGAATCAGTCTGCAAAAAGTGATAACTTTGAAAATAGAATTGGAAATGTATTATTAGAAGCGTTAAAAAAGAAAAAATAAATATAAATAGGGCACCTCATCACGGTGCCGGTGCCCCTTTTATTTTATTTCGAGAGTTCTGCATTAATGACGCGCGATTCTGGTGCCACTTTCATCATATTGCCTGTTGCAGCATCAATGATAAATCCAGGCCAGAAAAAGATATTTAGAATTCCAATCGGTTGAAAGGCCGTATTTACTTGAGTATGGGTATCTCTATAACCTGATTTTTTGAGCGTTAAAAGTGTGGGGGACCAAGTATTTACGGATATTTGGGTGGGAGTGTTGCCTTGAGGCACATTATTCACAAAAACCTGTGCGCCTTCAGGTTTGGAGTTTACGTGTACCACTTTGTTATTATCGCCAGCGATGGATGCGCAGCCGCTTAAGGTAATGATTGCAATGGATAGTGCTGAATTGAGCATTTTTTTCATTTTTCACCTATGATTGGATGTATAAGAGGTTTGTATATTTTTAATTCTTACCTGAGGAAAGAGCTCACATTGTAAGCTCAAGTTAACAAAAATACAATAATTTCAAATAACATACCGCCATTTGAACGATTGATTGTATGTTTGCCATATTTTTATATTGTCAATTGACAAGTATTCTTGTAATGGTATACCATTACAACAGTTTCAATCTATCATTTGGTTACTAATATGCATTTATCTCATTCTTTCAAATCAATATTTGGCGCAACCACACTCATAACAGGATGCTGTATAGGTGCTGGAATGATTGGCTTGCCAATGAAAAGCGTTTTAGTCGGTTTTATGCCCGCAACTTTTGCAATGTTTTTATGTTATTTGTTTACGACAATCACCGGTTTATTTATTGTGGAAGCGACGCTTTGGTTTAATACTAAAGTTAATTTACCTACTATTGTTGAATCCACATTAGGGAAAAAAAGTAAATTTTTAACATTATTTTTATTCCTCGCTTTATTTTATAGTTTGTTTGTCGCCTATTTAGATGGGACTGGTATGATCATTGCTGAAATACTTACTTCTCTCACGGGTTTTGCTGTGACCAAAAAAATGGGTATTATTGTCAGTACATTGTTGGTCGGTGCGATAACTTATACTGGAACACATTTAGCAAATCGCTTTAATCAAATTTTATTATTAGGGATGATTGTTTCATACGCATTACTCATCAGCATTGGTTTTACAAATAATCATATTTCTCATGCAGAATCTTTTCATCCTATGGGAATTTTGCATGTCATACCCATTATGCTCATTTGTTTTGGTTATCAAAATTTAGTACCCACTGTCACCTATTATTTAAAAAAGAATGTAAATTATATTCGTTTCGCTATTATTATTGGAAATTTTATTCCTTTGTTAGTTTATACTTTATGGAACTATGTTATTTTAGGAATTTTGCCTGATAATCATTTAATTATTAAAAATGCTGAAATTATTACACAATTATTACAGAATACTTTAACGATTATTTCAATTGTTGTTTTAGTAAAAGCATTTTCCCTTTTTGCGATGCTCACTTCTTTTATTCCGACAGTCTTAAGTCTTGTGGATTTTATTAAAGATGGGATTCGAATTTCATTTAATAAGCAATTAAAAAACGATCTTTTTTATGTCATTTGCATTTTTATTCCTTCCTTTATTTTTACTATGACTTATCCTCATTTATTTTTAAATATGCTAGATTTTGCGGGAGGATTTGTGGATGTATTGCTATTTGGAATATTACCAGCACTCGTTGTTTTGGTGGGTAGAAAAAAATTTTTAAGTAATGATCATTATCAAGTTTTTGGTGGTATGATAACACCTCTACTTGTCATATTTTTATCTCTTATTATTTTAATGGTAAAAATGGGTTTTTTATCATTATAAATAATTTTTAGGATTTTTTTTAAAAGGAGTTAGCATGGTTCGTGTATTTGTTTTTATTTTTAGTTTAATTTTTTTTATTTCATGTATGGCTGGAGATATTCAGCACGACAAAAAATTTTCACAACTTAAACGTGTGATTTATATCACTTTAGATGGAGTAAGAACCGAAGATTTTTTTTTACATCCTGAATATTTCCCCATATTTTGGAATAAATATGCAAACATTGCGAAGATATATGGGAAGCCCAACGATAAAAATACCATGGTAGTTGCATCTGTCCCCGTAAGTTTACCGTCCTATCAAAGCCAAATGGCGGGAGAAGTCCAACCATGTGAAGATAATAATTGTGGAAGAATTCTTGTTGAAACTCTACCAGAAAAATTAAAATCCCAATTTGGATTTTCCAAAAAAGCAATAGCGATTTTTGCTTCATGGTTTGAAATTGAGTATGCCGCACAACATATCGCAGATTCAGTATTTACTAATACTGGAAATATGCCAGTATACGATCCCGATACCAAAATCGCAGATTCTGTAATGGAAGCGCTTAATTTACAACAAAGCATGGATCATTATGATGATGATATTACACGTTATGACCGATATACTATTGATCAGGCAATGCATTATTTTGAAACCTATATGCCACGTTTTTTATGGATTTCATTAGATGATGCAGATGAAGCAGCGCACGGAAATAATAGAACTGCCTATTTAGCTGCTTTAACATTATATGATAATTTCTTAGATCAATTATTTATTAAGTTAAAAAATCTTCATCTCGATGAAGATACCACGGTTATTGTAACAACGGATCATGGACGTGGTATCGGTCACAGATGGACAGATCACGGCCCTGAAACCGCGACATCAAAATTTACATGGGCTTTTGTTATCAATGGAGAATTGTCGCCCCGCGCAATTTCGAACACAAAAATAAATTATAGTACTTTATCGATACGTCCAACGGTAGAAGCTATTTTTCAAGCATAAATTTTATAAGCAGGAATGTTGATCACATTTCTGCTTTTCCCTACGTTTGCTAATTCCTCGAACACCTTGTCTGAAATAACTGTAATCATTATTAAATTGAATGTTTCTATAATACTCAGTTTCTTGCAAATTTCTTCGGTTCTCATTTAGTATGGAAGTATAAGGATAACGAAGACAAGGAGGTCATTATGAAATTCAAATTACAATATACACTTCCTACCCTCACGCTTTTCGCGTTAATGACAACCGCAAATGCAATGGATAAAGGTATTTATATCACACAGTTTAATTTAGAAAATCCCACAAAATTAGATTATTTTATTCGCGAAGCAAAATCGGCAGGAATTAATACTTTTGTGATTGATCATGAATACAAAAGTTCACATTACGCAGCGGCGATTGCAAAAGTAAAAGCGGCTGGTATCAAAAATGTAGCGCGAATCGTTGTATTTTCAAATGGTGGCAGTGCGGATCAAGTACGTTCAAAACCTTATTGGGAAGAAAAATTTAAGTTAGTGAATGAATCAATTCAAGCGGGCGCTGATGCAATACAACTAGATTACATACGTTATAGCTCTAAATTGCCTGCTGATCCCCAACATGCGAAAGATGTCTATGAAGTCATTAAATGGTATAAAGCAAAAATTAATGCAGAAAAAGTCCCGATGGAAATCGATATTTTTGGTGAAGTCAGTTATTATCCTTCCATGCATATCGGGCAAGATATCAAGATGTTTGCTGATAGTGTCGATGGCGTTAATCCAATGGTATATCCTTCACATTTTTGGCCTTATCAAAAATATTCTGCGGAACCCTATAACACCATTCATAACTCTTTAAGTGCTTTAGTAAAACAATTTAATGGGAATCCTCCTTTTAAAATTCGAGCATTTATAGAAGCTGCCAATTATCATTATCTTAAACAAACGAGCAATGATCAAAAGCAAAAATATTTATTAGAACAAATTCGTGCTGTTGAAGATACCAAGGGTGTTTCTGGTTGGTACGTATGGAGTGCAAATAATGTATATGAAAATTTATTCCATGTATTAAAAAACAAAAGCTAACAGCAAAAAGAAGCATTTATACCTCTTAAATGCTTCTTTTTTTTATCTACAATTATTTTCATGTTGAAATTCCCATGTTATCTCTTTATCACTTCCGGCTTTGTGTCTATAATAAACATTGATAAGTTCAGGAACACGGAGGTTCTGTGAATTTTATTGAAGCTGCTCTAATTATTCTTGGTTTTGCTATTCTATGTGTTCCTATCGCTACGCGATTCCAAATTCCATTAGAAATATTCTTAGTCTTTGCTAGTGCAAGCTTAAGTTTTTTGCCGGGTCTGCCGCCGATTACAATTGATCCTTTGATTGTCTTTAATTTATTTTTACCACCCATTTTATTTCATGCTGCCTATTACACTTCTTGGCGAGAATTCAAGGATAATATTAGGCCCATTGGTCTTTTATCCATTGTGCTTGTCGTTGTATCAACCATCATGATTGCGGTATTTTCAAAATGGTTAATTCCAACTTTTACATGGGCGCAAGGTTTTTTGTTGGGAGCAATTGTTTCTCCTACCGATGCCGCATCCGCGACTTCAATCATTAAAAAATTAGGAGCACCACCTCGTCTCATTACTATTTTAGAAGGAGAAAGTTTAATAAATGATGCTACCGCATTAATTTTATTTCGATTTTCGCTAGCAACTATTTTAATAGGCTCATTTTCAATGTTTGATGCTATTACAAAATTTATTTTTATGAGTATAGGTGGCGTAATTGTGGGACTAGTTATTGGAAAAATTGTATTAATCATTTCGCCAAAAATTAAAATGCCCTCGGCAGAAATTACACTTTCTATTATTACTGCGTTTAGCTGTTATATTGTTGCTGAAAAATTAAATGTATCAGGAGTTATTGCAACCGTTTCTTGCGGAATTTATTTCGGACTTGCATTACCTGTTATTGCGTCATCAAAATCACGTATTCAAGCCAAAGCTACTTGGAACACCATGCTTTTTATTATTAATGGATTTGTATTTACTTTGATTGGTCTTGAATTACCAATGATTATAAAAAATTTAGAAATATATTCGTTAAAAACCATTTTTTTATATGGCATTTCTATTAGTATTGTTTTAATTATCGTGAGAATTATTTGGGTTTTTGTTGCGGCATATATTTCTAGGATTTTAGTGCCTGCAATTCAAAAAAGAGATCCTTTTCATTTTCCTACACTCTTTATATTAGGCTGGTCCGGTATGCGCGGAATTGTTTCCTTAGCCGCAGTTTTATCTTTGCCTTATCAGTTGAACGGAGGAATGTTTCCGAATCGTGATTTATTATTGTTATTAACTTATTTTGTTATTTTTATCACGCTTATTATTCCTACCTTTTCCCTCCCATTATTTTTAAAATATTTTAATCTGACGGGTTCGATAAATTCATTTAAAGAAGAAGCCACAACAAGATTTCATGTATTAGATAGTGTTTTACATTGTATCGACGATGTGGTGCGAAAAGAAAATTTTCCTGAAAAAGTTGTCGTCGAATTTCGTAACCAAATAGAGCGTCGAATTAAAGTAGTTAGTACACAAATGAGTGACGCGCCATTTTCAACATTAACGGATGAATATTCAGCGCTTCGAAAACTGCTGCAATTATCTTTCTCGATTGAAAGAAAAATTCTCATTCGATTACGAAAAGATGAGAAAATCAGCGATTATGTTTTTCATTTGTTATTAGACGAATTAGATTTTGAAGAAATGCGCGCTAAAACATTAAGAATCTAATGGTTTATATTAATTTACATGCGGTAGTTCATGATATAATAATGATATAGATCTTGCCAGAATTTAATAAATACCTCGATCGTGTATTTTATTTGTTCAGAGTGGGCAAAAGGATCGCCAATGAAGTTTCAGATACGTGGTGGACAAGATTTAAAACCTGAAATTAACGATAAAATTCAGGTTCGCTTAGTCAAATATTGCTATTATCATATTCAAACCAGTCTCCTTATATCACTCTTTTGTTCAACTATTTTATTTTTAGGGTTATTCAAGACTAATAAAGTAGAGTACCTTTATCCTTGGTATGGGCTTACCTCAGCTGTGACTATTTTTCGTTTAATGATGGGAAGACAATATCAAAAACATGAATCTACGATGCATGATGTTATTTACTGGCGAAACTTATTTGTTTTGGGTGCATTTTGGGGAGGAATTTGTTGGAGTTATCTCATCATTTTTATTTTTCCAAATGTTTCCAATTTACAACAAACATTATGTATTCTTATCTTGGCAGGTGTCACTGCAGGTTCAGTGACGACACTGACAGGAATTAAATCAGCAGTTATTGGCTATTTAACCTTTGCTCTTATTCCTCTCATACTCGAGTTGATACTTATTAAAAATTATATTTACCAATTATTTACGTTTACAGCGATTGTGTATTATTTATTTTTAGTCATTGTATCGCTTAATATTCATAACATCATCCGTAATGTCATTTTTTTACAATTCGAAAATGATACATTACTAAAAAAATTACATCATCATGCAACGCACGATACATTAACAGACATTGATAATACTCGCCAATTTTATGCCAATTTGTCATATGCGATTGAACAGGGTGAATATGCAAAGAATCAATTTACATTACTTTTTATTGATCTCGATCATTTTAAAAATGTGAATGATAATTATGGTCACGAAATGGGAGATAAATTATTGTTGCAAGTCGCAAACCGCTTGAAATCTATAATTCGTAATGCAGATTTTGTCGCTCGAATTGGTGGTGATGAATTTACTGTTATTTTATGGAAATTAAGTACGAGAGAGAACATTGAAAAAATTGCCAAAAAAATATGTTATAACTTAAGTGAACCATTTGAAATTGATAATAATACTTTTAATGTCAGTGCTAGTGTGGGTATCAGTATTTTTCCTGAAAATGGTAACGATAGTATTAGTATTATGAAAGCCGCAGATTCAGCAATGTACTATGTAAAAAAGCATGGCAAAAATAATTTTTGTTTCGCGAATGATCTCATACGCGAAAAAGTTAATGAACCGACGAATTCACTTTCTTAATGCATTTTCATGTGTTTACTAATTAAAATTTGATTTTCTCTTTCTTTTTTCGAAAAAAAACTTACCATCCACTGAATCCATTTTTCTGTGCAGGTTCTCGCATGTGTTGAACTTTCAATGATATTTTTTATATTCAGTAATTCTTTCTTCATTTCAATTAAATACATGATTTCAACTTGATCTAGCAGATCATCTTTATAATCTTCTTCCTTTTGTTCAGGATTTTCAATTTTAGTATTAATTCTTTCAATATGTTGATCGATCATGGTTATCGGATTACGGTCTTGTCCTTCAGAGTCAGCGCCAAAAATTTTTGGATCTGCATTATTATCAAGTAAAGTGCGTGCTTCTTTTAATCGTAAATGATTCAATGCATAGTAAAGCGCTGTGCTTCCTGATGATGATAATGTATTAAGAGGAATATTCGGCACACAATTGATAACTTGTTCCACATTATTAATATTTTCAAATGTGGTACGTGCAGCTATATGTAAGATGGTTTGTCCTTGTTTATTTAAAGTTTTAAAATCAAATTCTGCGATAAATGCGGTTTTTAATAAATTCGGAAAAACATATTTACAGGTTGTTGGCTCATTACAATTGAGTGCTGCTACATGTAGCGGAGTATTACCATTTTGATCTTCTAGATTAAAATTAATATGTGGAGAATTAAAAAGTAAATAATGAATTAAACTCGCTCCCATCGAATCCATATCATGACCAATGCGCGCAGCATGATGTAATAGTGTTTGCTGTTTTTCATCTTTTTCAAGGATGATTAAAGGTTTTTTTTGTAATGCAATAAATAGATCATGATTATTTCGTACCAGATAAATAAAATAATCTTCTATATTTGAAAAATTTTTTTCATCCATGAACGGTTCTGGGAGTTTGGCACCTTGTAATAATAATTTAGTAATTATTTTAAAGCATATAATATCGTCGCTAAATGTATTATCTCGAAGAAGTATATCGACAATAGTCAGGGGAGTGTGATCAGCAGATTCAAAGTCTATTGTTGCGTGAATGTTATCAGGAATGAATTTGAGTTTTAATAAATTTTTTAATTGATGTAAATTTTTATCCTTCAAGGCTTGATCCCATTCTGCAGATAAATTATTTTTATCCTCTCTCGATATAGACATTTGAATTCCTTTTACACATTTAAATGGTTAGTGTAATCGAGAAATCCATAATCGACAATCGCATGATTTCATATTCATAATCATTTATACTTACGATTTGTGATTAAGGAAGAAACAGGTCAAATGCTCTCTTTTCGATGGGTTCATAAAGAAAAACATCGCTATTATCGAATTATCATTTCCAAAGATCTACTTGGGGATTGGGTTGTTACGCGCATTTGGGGTGGTATTAATCAAAAATCAGGTAGAGCCATCCATTTTCCTTGTGCTTCCTTCGAAGATGCAGAACGTTTTCTAAACAAAATTAAAAAGACCCGTAAGCAACGTGGTTATGAATTATGCGAAACATAAAAAACTGCCCGAAAGATATAATCTGACGGGCAGAATAAACACTACAAATCATTTTTTATGAATTAAGATTCCAATCGCGACCCCAGTCGCAACACTTGCAAGCATCGTAAAACCAAGAGATTTTACAGGTGCATTTTTCGCAAGGCGCTTCAAGCGCGATTGTAACGCGTGACTATGACGTAATCGATTACGTTTTAACATGTCGCTAACCTCCTGACTCTATATTTTTTCATCATTTTTGTTATGTAGCCTTTAAATCCACTTATTAATAACAAACGTTATCGCAGCTCCAGCAACTTCCGCAAGAAGGTACAGCAACTTGACAGGTATAAGTCGTGGAATTACAACAAGTGGAGCCTCCGCAGCTTGGTGTGGTTGCACAACCACTCAATAAGGCGAGGAAGGCTACTCCTAATGTTACAAATATGAAGTTTTTCATGTAAAATACTCCTCAACTTGGTTAGTATTTGAACAAAAAGGAGAGCTTACATTTTTGTCCCTATTTAGCACAACTTTATTATACCACCAATAACTGTTTAAAAACGGCGCTTTTAAGGATAAAATGCCAGCTTATAGGTAACGAAAAATACAGGAAAAAAATGCTTAATCGATTATTTAAATTGCAGGAAAACCATACCACGCTTCGCACGGAGGTAATTGCTGGGATGTCGGCATTTCTGGCAATGTCTTATATTATCTTTGTAAACCCCACCATTTTGGCTTTAACGGGGATGGACAAGGGGGCTGTGTTTGTTGCGACATGCCTAACAGCCGCATTTGGCTCAACCTTGATGGGACTATTAGCGAATTATCCCATCGCACTCGCGCCAGGTATGGCGTTAAATACCTATTTTACCTATGGAGTGGTTTTAGGTTCGGGTTATTCATGGCAAGTGGGATTAGGCGCAGTTTTTATTTCGGGACTCATTTTTTTAATACTCAGTATTTTTCCTATTCGTGAATATATCGTTAATAGCATTCCAAAATCTTTGAAAATTGCAATTGTCGCAGGAATTGGTTTATTTCTCGGTATGATTGGTTTAAAAAATGCGGGCGTCATTGATGGTAATCCTCCGTCTCTCACATTACTGCATTTACATAATCCTACGTCTTTGCTTGCACTGCTTGGTTTTTTTCTCATTATCATTTTAGAAAGATTAAAAATTATCGGTAGTATTATCATTAGTGTTTTAACGATTACCGTGATTGGTGCTTTCATGGGATATGTGGATTTTGTCGGCATTTTTTCTCTTCCTCCCAGCTTGATGCCAACACTTTTTCAAATGGATATTAAAGGCGCTTTCAATTTAGGTTTAATCACTATTGTTTTTGCTTTTTTATTTGTGGATTTGTTTGATAATACGGGAACGTTAATTGCCATAGCCCATCGTGCTGGATTTATGAATAAGGATGGTAAATTACCTCGAATTGGCAGAGTACTCATTGCGGATAGTACCGCTGCTATTGCGAGTGCGATGTTAGGCACTTCCACGACAACGAGTTATTTAGAAAGTGCAGTTGGAGTGAAAGCAGGAGGACGAACCGGTTTAATGGCAGTTGTGGTGGCTATATTTTTTCTCGCGGCTTTATTCCTTTCTCCATTAGCACAGTCGATTCCCGCTTTTGCGACAGCGCCCGCGATTATTTATATCGCATGTCTGATGGCTCGCGCTTTTACTGAAATTAGCTGGAAAGATACAACCGAATATGCGCCTGCATTAATTACTGCTATTGCAATGCCAGTCACTTTTTCCATTGCAGAAGGAATTTCTTTCGGCTTTATTTCTTATACCGTTATTAAAATTATTACAGGAAAATTTCGCGATTTAAACCCTGCTATTATTATTTTATCCATCATTTTTGTTTGTAAAAATATTTTTTATTAAATGAAGTAAATCATGAGACTTTTAATTATAGAAGATGAACCAAAAACTGCGAATTATTTAAAAAAAGGTTTAACCGAAAATAATTTTGTTGTTGATGTCGCACCTGATGGTGCAGAAGGAATTTTTTTAGCAACTTCGCAAAGTTACGATTTAATTATCCTGGATGTCATGTTGCCGAAACAAGATGGTTGGACAGTCGTCAAAGAATTAAGAAAGCAAGGATTACAAACACCCATCATATTTTTATCTGCACAAGATTCCATTACCTATCGTGTCAAAGGGTTAGAATTAGGAGCGGATGATTATTTAGTAAAACCTTTTGCTTTTTCAGAATTATTAGCGCGTATACGAACTATTTTGCGACGAGGGGTTATTAATCTCCCCGATATTTTAACGATTGGGGATTTACAAATTGATTTTGTAAGATATAAAGCGACGAGACAAGGGGAACGTTTGGATTTAACTGCTAAGGAATTTTCGCTGCTTTCTTTATTCGCAAGACGAAAAGGAGAAGTGATTTCTCGCACCTTAATCGCAGAACAAATATGGGATATGAATTTCGATAGCGACACAAATGTGGTAGATGTCGCAGTAAAAAGATTACGAAGCAAAATAGATGAGCCATTCGATAAAAAATTGATACAAACGATACGAGGAGTTGGATATGTACTGGAAATATGTGAAGACTCATCTGATTGATAAATTGATTTTCAAAAATCCCAAAAGCTGGTCAATCACATTTCGTTTAACCTTAATCTATACTTTCTCGGCGCTTTTTATATTATTTTTCACGACCATTACATTGTATTGGATTTTTACGACACGACTCGAAAAAGAAAATAAAAAATTTCTGACAAATAATATTTTAGTGTTACAAAAATTATTACAAAATGAATCGAATGATAATAAAGAATTTTTGCAAGAAGAGATTATTACAGAGCCTGAAATATATCATTATTATGTGCGCATTATAAAGAATGATAAAACAATTCTAGAAACGCCGCATATGAGTGAACACGTTCCCAAAATAATTTTTAATCATATTCATCCGCCGGAATTAGATGCGTTTCGTTCCGTACATTGGACTTTTAAAAAAAGCAATCAACGCACTAAACATTATTTGTTAATGTCTGCATTAATTGACGAAAATCGCGATCGTGTTATTCAAATTGCGAAAGATATTTCTGCTGAACGTGACATTGTAGCGGATTATAGACAAGGTTTATTATTTGTATTATTCATTGGCGTTGTTGTTTCAGCGATGTTTGGCGTTTTAGTTGCGCGTCAGGGCTTAAAACCTTTGCGTGTTATCACGAAGTCTACTCGTCGGATTACGGTTGAAAAATTGAAGGATAGATTAAACCCATCTTCGTGGCCGAAAGAATTATTTGAACTTGCATTAGCATTTAATGAAATGCTGGATCGAATTGAATCTGGATTTAACAGGCTTTCACAATTTTCAGGAGATCTTGCGCATGAATTACGAACGCCTATTACTAATTTGATGGGAGAAGCAGAAATTGCATTATCTCGTCCCCGTTCGAAAGAAGAATATCGAGAAGTATTAGGTTCCAGTTTAGAAGAGTTAGAAAGACTTTCGCATTTAATTGATGATATTTTATTTTTGGCGCGTGCAGAAAATCCTAAAAAACTCATGAATTATACAGAAATTGAAACTAAAAAAATGATCGAAGATATTTGTTATTTTTATGAAATGATGGCCGAAGAAAAAAATATTAAAATTATTCACGAAGGAAATATTTTAATTAATGTGGATACTTGTATGATTCGTCGAGCACTTTCTAACCTCGTTTCTAATGCCATTAAACATACTGATGCGAATGGGTTAATTTCAATTACGACTGGAATGAATCAAAATAAAAATGCCTATATCACGGTAAGCGATAATGGGACAGGCATTCCAGCAAAACATTTACCTCACGTATTAGATCGTTTTTATCGCGTAGATAATGCAAGATCTCAAAAATTAGGGGGGAGCGGTCTTGGACTTGCGATTGTAAAATTTATTATGAATTTGCATGGCGGTTCCATTTATATTGAAAGTGAAATTAACAAAGGAACGAATGTAACTTTGTTATTTTCCAATACTATATAAATTCGTCAAGCACTTGGCATTGTTCTTGTAAATTTCTTAATTGTTCTTCCCAGTAATGTGGTGTGTTAAACCAAGGAAATGCGCGCGGAAATGCAGGATCATCCCAGCGATTAGCAAGCCAAGCCGAATATTGAATCATGCGTAAAGTGCGAAGCGCTTCAATTAATTTAATTTCTCTAGAATCAAAATCATAAAATTCTCGATACCCCTTTAATATTTTTGATAAATGCAATTCCATCTCGGCAGGATTACCTGATAAAAACATCCATATGTCTTGAATAGCTGGCGCCATGACTGAATCATCGAGATCAACAATATGTGGACCCGCATCGTTCCAAAGTACATTACCTAATTGACAATCTCCATGTACACGCAAATAACGAATATTATTAATAGACAAGAATATTTCTTCGATTTTTTTTAAAGTATTTTCCATATTGACACAATAGTTATGTTTTAAATATTCTGGAATAAAATGATTTTCAATCAAAAATTGATATGGCATTTTCCCATGTGTCATTGGATCTAATCGACCACGATGTTGAAAAGATTTCGTGGCTCCAATGGCATGCACTCGGCCAACAAAACGGCCTATCCATTCTAAATGCGTGACATTGTCAACATCTAAAGCGCGTCCGCCATGTCGTTCGAATAGTGCGAATCGAAAATTTTCATATTGATGTAAGGTTTTATCTTGAATAATTAATGGAGCAACCACTGGTATTTCGGCTTCTATTAATTCTAAAGCGAATTGATGCTCTTCAAGTATGGCATCCGTACTCCAACGCCCCGGGCGATAGAATTTTGCAATAAGGGGTTTGCTATCTTCAATACCAACTTGATACACACGATTTTCATAGCTATTTAATGCAAGTAAGCTACCTGAACAAAGGAATCCTACACTTTCGACAGCAGTAATAATAACATTCGGATCTAAATGTTGATAAGGCGTATGATTCTGTTGCAAAAAAATAACTCCCGTTTTTATGTATCATGCTAGATTAGCATCAATCTTTTTTTTTTGCAATACTTCTTAGAGGTCACGAAATAATAAAATTCGTCAGCAACTATAGAACTATGTCATGCCAGCATGCTTTTAGCTGGCATCCAAGCGGCTTCGCTAAATGTCGATTGGATGCCAGCTAAAAGCATGCTGGCATGACATAGTTGATGACGGTTATTTATAATTTTTGAATTAACGCGAGATATTTTGCATCGGGTCTCGTTTTATCTTTAATTCTTAAAATCCAAAAATATTCTAAACAATATAATTTTGAAGAGTCATTTTCATTTTTTAATTGGTCAAACGCTTCATTGGTAAGAGAAAGCGCAGAAAACAATATACTCATACGATCGACAATAAATTGGATATTCAATAATTGTAAATCTTCCGTTTGATTTCGAAAATCTGCGATATCGATTTCTAATTTTGCTAATTCATTGGTTAATAACGACTGATAATCATTATCTATTTTTTCAATTTCATTTTTTATATAATCAATAAAAATTTTATCGACAGAATATTTATGAATATCTCTTAAAATTTGCATCATTAAAACATTATGTGTTCCTTCCCAATTTTCACAAACAATGCAATCTCGTAACAATCTTGGAATACTTGAAAACGATTCAATGACACCATTTCCCGCTAACACATCTAATGCATGATGAATATGTTCCACTGACCATTTCGCCGTAATATGTTTTTGCATATTGACTAATAATCTTAACAATAATGGATTAATGTCGGAGCCTTTATCACCCTCATCTTGTAAGTTGATTATTTTAAAATTTGAAGCAAGTAACGCAGTATTTTCCGCTTTTATTTTACTTAAGTTTTCTTTTACTAATGGATAATCAATAATTTTTTTGGAGAATGCAATTCTTTCCATCGCATAAGCGCGGGCGATAAAATAGGCACGCCTCGCCATGGCAACTACGCAAATTGAATTAAATAAACGTGAAATGTGTAGCACATTTTCCATAATAAGATGAAAGCTTTTATTTAAAGGACCTATGGGAAAGGCGTAGGCACCATGAAAGTCAATTTCAGCAGTTGCCATTGTCAGAGTACCCAATTTTTCTTTTAAACGACGAAAAGTAAAATGATTATTTTTATTTTCCCATAAGGCTGGAACTAAAAATAAAGAAAGTCCTTCTGTGCCCTTTGATTTCTCATCGGTACGTGCAGTTAAAAAAATAAGATCTGCATTCGCGTTAGAGCAAAACCATTTTTCACCATAAATGCGATAAAGGTCTTTTTCTTTTTTTGCAATGGTTGCATTTAAACCGACATCAGATCCGCCTTGAATTTCAGTAAGAAATTGTGCACCAGTAAAATTATGTTGAAAAGAGGGAGCCATGAGTTTTTCAAGATAATCTTTTTTTTCGGGAAAATCAGGTGTTTTTGAGAAAACTCGAATCATGCCCGCACTGCAAGCGATAGGACAATTATGTCCTGCCTCACCTGCTTCACTGCTTAAAAAAAACAAACTTAAACAATGTAATAAATCGCCAGGTTTTTTAAGGTAACTTAACAAATGACTTCCGTAAATAATGTTGCCTGCGGCCACGTAACTTGGATGATGAATAATTTTTTCGTGTTTTTCGCCAATCGAATTGTAATGTTCAATGCGAGGTAGATTTGTTGGAAAATGATTAAGGGTAACGAGTGGCTCTAATTCATTTGCAATTTTTTCACCAAACAATGTGAGTTCTTGATTAATTTTTTCAAAATCGTTTTTAAACCAATAACGAATCGTATGAATAAAATCAGAATCTTCCGTATAAACATTTTTATGAATTTCAATTTGCCATTTAGCGAATGCGTCACGTCCAATTTGATTTGCAGTATTTATCATAGCCATTCCTTTTTTTAATATTATATGTCAAGTTGTCTATGCTGACATCATTTTTAATAAATGATGGGTAGCATGCAAAGGATCCTTTTTAGCAGTAATTGCCGAAATCATCGCTATACCCGATACCCCCGTATTCTGTACATGGGTGAGATTTTTCTCATTAATGCCCCCAATTGCAACCAAAGGATAGTCTAATAATTCGTTAAAATATTGCAATTTTGTAATTCCTTGGGGGGCAAAAGGCATGATTTTACTGGTAGTGTGATAAATCGGACCAAATGCGATATAAGAAGGTTGAAACGTATGAGCGCGTGCAACTTCATAATAACTATGGGTGCTTATACCAAGCCTTATATTTGCGGTATGGAGTGCCATCATATCGGCATCCTTCAAATCTTCTTGCCCTAAATGTACACCATACGCATTGTATTTTATCGCATATTCCCAGTAATCATTTATAAATAATCGAGCATTATATGCATTGGCAATTTGAATCGCTTTTTGAATTTCTTTTTCTAAAGCAAACCCCGAAAGATTTTTAATGCGAAGTTGAATAGTTGTAATTCCTAACGGAAGTAATTTGCTTATCCAATCGGCAGAATCAACCACGGGGTAAAGTCCGAGTTTTGTTTCACATTTTGTAAATTTATTAGGTTTTTTTTCTAAAGGCTTAGCTCCGAGATAGGGTAACGAATTCATTTCGCTTGGCCACCCGGGGTAAGCTAATCCATACACTTCTGATTTTTGAATGGATTGAGTGACGGTCATTTTTGCAATGACTATTGCATCTTTTATATCATAACCCAATCCCAAAGCGCCGGTAATTGCGGAAGATAATGTACATCCCGTACCATGAAAATTTTTATCCCGAATTCTTTCGTGCGATAACCAAAATGATTCTTGTCCATTTGTCCAATAATCATGAACCCAATCTGGGTCATCAAAATGTCCGCCTTTGATGAGAACATTTTTAATGTTGAATTGTAGAAATTGATGAGCCGCATTTTCTATATCTTGCAAAGATTGAATTGAAATTCCTAATATTTTTTCCGCTTCAAAAATATTAGGCGTAAGAATATCTACATGAGGATAAAATTTTTCGAAATTTTTTATGTGATTAACAAGAGAATTTTCGTATAGTGCATGTCCTCCTGTGGAAGATAATAAAGGGTCAAAAATAATTTTTGCGTGTTTAAATTTGTCAAAAACTGAATGTGACAAATGACCCAACATTCCAATTTTGATTGCGGTCGGTGGTAAATCTTTTAATAATGTTTCAATTTGAGATTGTATATGTTCTTCTGGTAAAAAATGCGTAGAGGTAATTTCATGACGATTTTGTGCAGTGACGGCAGTGACGATAGAGCAACCATGTACACCCAGCGCATGAAATGTTTTTAAATCTGCTTGAATACCTGCAAAACCACCAGAGTCAGAGCCCGCAATCGTCCAAACAATAGGTTTTTTCATATGATTTTTTCCTGATGCCAAAATGGTGTATCGATGAGATAAGTACTCGCATGTGCAAGATTTCGTTCTTGCATGATGCCGGCCTCATATCCGAGTCTTCCTGCGCTGACCGCATCTCGAAAAGCGGAAGCCATTTTCGGTGGATCCATCGCAAGTGCGACAGCTGAATTTAATAATATCGCATCGATGCCTAATTCCATGGCGAAAGTCGCATGAGAAGGTTTGCCAATACCGGCATCAATAATAATTGAAATATTTGGCAACCGCGCGCGTATGGTTTGTAGTGCGTAAGGGTTTAAAATTCCTTTTCCCGTGCCAATCGGAGCTGCCCATGGCATCAAAATTTCGCACCCTGCATCCACCAGTCGTTGACATAACACCAGATCATCTGTGCAATAGGGAAATACTAAAAAACCGTCGTTAATTAATATTTTGGTGGCTTTCAATAATTCAAATGGATCTGGTTGTAAATGATATTCATCACCAATCACTTCAAGTTTAATCCAATTGGTTTCAAAAATTTCACGCGCCATTTTTGCCATGGTGATCGCATCGGTAGCATTTCGACATCCGGCAGTATTCGGTAATAAATGACAATTAAAGGATTTAATAATATTCCAAAAAGTATGACCGCCTTTCTGATGTATTTCACGTTTTAATGAAACGGTAATAATCTCAGTACGTGATGAAACAATCGATTCTTGCATGACATCCAGTGAAGGATATTGTGCTGTTCCAAGTAATAAACGGCTTTTTACATCGATATTTTTTATTTTCCACATATTTCATCCTCCTTGCATCGGAGAAATGATGTCAACCACATCTCCATCTTTTAAGTGAATTTCAGTATATCTGTCACGCGGAATAAATCGCTGATTAATGGCAATCGAATAATGCGAGATGGAAGGATAATATAATTGTAAAATTTCATTCAGAGAAATTTTATGTTCTAACAATATTTCATTTTGATTAAGAATAATTTTTAGCATGATAACTATCCCAAATTTGTGGAAATTGTGGGGAAATGTTTTTGGAAATATATTGGGAGATTTCAAAAGCCAATATAGGTGAAAGTAAAAATCCATAACGATATAAACCGTTAACCGCAATAAAGCCATTGGTATATATTACATTAGGAAGATGCGATTTTAACGTAGGTCGACAATGTGTAAAAGTCTCTACAATACGTGCCTCTCCAAATCCCGGATGTAATGCAAAGCTAAGTGTCAATAATTCTAAAGTGGTTCGTACTGAGATTTCACTGAAGTCTTCTGATTCAATTTCACTAGCACCAAGAATATAAATATCATTTGGGCGCGGCGCAATGTAAAGATGATAGCGTGGATGTAGTATTCGAACAGGTTTATCTAACTTAACTAATGGTGCTTTCAACCAAATAAGTTCTCCGCGAACACCGCGTAACGTTTTAAAATTATTTTTTGCACCCATTCCTCTGCAATCACAAACCCAGTCAAAATGCAGCATTTTATTTTTTAAAAAAACTTGATTCGGTAAAATTTTCAAAACATTTTCTTGAATAAATGTAATTTCTTTTTGAATTAAATAGTTTTGTAATGCGAGTAAAACAGCTTGGGCATCAATTGCCGCATCATCCTCTAAAAAATAGCCTTCCTGAAATGCAGCACCGAATTTAGGTATCGAAATTTTCGGAAAAGCTTTATCAGGTATTTTTTTTGAAATACATTGCATCACACGATGTAATTCAGCTAAATCGAGTGAATGCGAAAGTAATAAACTACCTGCTTGGTTGTAATAAATTTTATCGCTAAGACTAGATAAAATTTCAGGCCATAATTGCAAAGATCTTTTGCCTAATTCATAGATTAACCGATCGGTTTTATCTAATTCTGAAATAGCAGAGAGAAGTCCTGCCGCAATCATGCTGCAGGACTTTTCTTTTTTTTCAAATAATGTAATGTTAAACCCTAAATTTACTAGCGAAAAAGCAAGCAATTTCCCAATAATACCACCGCCCACAATTGCAATTTTCATATAATGGCAAATGCTTCTTGTGAAGTACGCATGGAACAAAAGTGTGGTCCGCACATCGAACAAAAATGCGAAGATTTTGCATTTTCTTGAGGTAAAGTTTCATCATGATAAGCGCGTGCCGTATCTGGATCTAGCGATAAATTAAATTGATCTTCCCAATGAAAATTGAAACGAGCATGCGACAAAGCATCGTCTCTTAGATGTGCGCCAGGATGATTTTTTGCAAGATCTCCCGCATGTGCTGCGATTTTATAAGCAATAAGCCCTTGCTTCACATCTTCTTTATTGGGTAAACCTAAATGTTCCTTTGGCGTGACATAACATAACAAAGCACATCCATACCAACCCATCATTGCAGCACCAATTGCACTTGTCATATGATCATAGCCGGGCGCAAAATCTGTCGTTAATGGACCTAAAGTATAAAACGGTGCTTCATGACAATATTCCAATTGTTTATCCATGTTTTCTTTAATAAGATGCATAGGAATATGTCCAGGTCCTTCAATCATGACTTGCACATCGTGTTCCCAAGCAATTTTTGTTAAATCACCTAATGTTTTTAATTCTGCAAATTGTGCATCATCATTGGCATCATGGATGGAGCCTGGTCGCAATCCATCACCTAAAGAAAAACTCACATCATAACTTCGCATGATTTCGCAAATTTCCCTAAAGTTGGTATAAAGAAAATTTTCTTTGCGATGCATCATGCACCATTTAGCCATGATGGCGCCACCGCGGGAAACGATACCGGTAATCCGTTTTTTAGTGAGAGGAACAAATGATGCGAGTACCCCTGCATGGATAGTAAAATAATCAACCCCTTGTTCAGCTTGGGCAATAAGAATATCTCGATAAATTTCCCATGATAAATCTTCGATATTACCATTCACTTTTTCTAACGCTTCGTAAATAGGTACAGTGCCAATAGGAACAGGGGAATTTCTGATAATCCACTCACGTGTCGTATGAAGATTTTTTCCCGTCGATAAATCCATGACGGTATCCGCGCCCCATCGTATTGCCCAAATTAATTTTTCCACTTCCTCTTCTATCGATGAAGTCACAGGGGAGGTACCAATATTTGCATTCACTTTGATAAGAAAATGACGTCCAATAACCATGGGTTCTAATTCATGATGAAAAATATTGGCAGGAATAATAGCCCTTCCTTTTGCAATTTCATCACAGATGAATTCTGGTTTTTGATTTTCCCTGATGGCAGCAAATTCCATTTGCGGAGTGATAATTCCTTTTTTAGCGTAATATAATTGCGTATGATCAAAACCTTTGGGTCGAATTTTTGGTAATCCGGTTTTTAGATTAATCGTGGTTTTTTCATCTGTATAAGGACCTGAGGTATCATAAACTTCGAAGACTTTTTCATTTTGTAAAGATATTTCGCGAATAGGAATACGTAGATCAGAATATTGTTTTCCAGATAAATATTTTTTTTTAGATCCAGAAAAAGGTTTTTGTAAAGCAGAATCAATCTGCATAAATTACTCCTATTATTAATAATAAAAAAATCTAGGAGTTTGCAGAAAAAATATAAAGTAGCACATCCACATTCCCTCCGCAGGTCCTAGCCTGTTCAGGTTCAAAGGGTATTTCTCAGCCCTTTTGGGGCACCCCTAGTGAAGGGAGTCATTAAAACATAGATGAGCGTATTTGAAAAGTAATTGTTATAATGTATAGAGTAGTTCATTAAAAAGGTTAGGGTTAACATAATGAAAAATAATGAATTTGAAGAAAAAGATGACGAGGAAGGTGGCGCCGCGGATAGTTCGGGGTGGCATCATCAAAAAGTTATTACCCAAAATCAACAAAAAATTATCGAAGAAGAAGACGATGAAGGCAGTTCTGGTAAAAGTTCCGGGACAGTCTATCATTATTTAGATCCCTCCTCTCAAAATCAGCGTGATGATTTTTTAAAGCCTGAGGAATTGCAACGCTTAATTTCCGTTCATCAAGGTATTCACAAAGAGCGCGTTAATAAACAGAAAATAACAAGAAAAGAACGCGAAATGATAAAAGAAGGGAGTAAGAATTTAACTAGCGCTGCGTATGATAATTCGAAAGGCTATGGAATGGGTGCGAATTCACAATATTTACCGCATCCTTATGCTTACAAATTTAGTGGTATACGCGATATGGAAGTAAGTATATTCCCAAGCGAAAATATTCCTGATACGAATAAAAATGAATATCAGAATCGTCTGGATTTACAAAATAAAAATGAATTACGTAATCGAAATGAATTACGAAATCGTTACACACCAAAACCGAAACCTTATTAAAAGTAGAAACTATGGCCTCACTTGCTAATGCAATTTTAGAAGAAAAATTAGACCAAATTCAGTGGTTTTTGCGCAGTGATACCGATGTCAATGGTATTGATGAATATGGCTTTACTCCACTGATTGAAGCTGCAATTGCGGATAGTACGCCAATTGCGGAATTATTATTAAAGTATGGTGCTGATCCTAATTTACAAGATATGACAGGTGGCACCGCGCTGCATTGGGCAGCAGAAAATAATAATGTAGAATTGGCGACATTGTTATTAAAACACGGCGCTAATCCTAATGCTTACACATTTGCAGGCCAGCCGGTATTGGTCATGCCGTTATTGCGTGATCAACAAGTGCTAAAAAAATTATTGCAAAATGCTGGCGCTAATCTCACTTTCGCACAGGATTATATCAATGCAAAGTTATTAGGCCATATGTTTGAATTAGTGGGAACGGCTGATATTCTTGATCCGCATAAACATTTTGTTGAGTTGAATTTTGAGGGATTTTATTTAGAATTTAGTTTAGCAATGATTGCAGAATCACTTAATCAATTTAAAAATCATTTTGCATCTCGACAAATTCGGCGCTATGAAAAATATACGGGATTAATTGTAGAGGTAATTCAGCGCGCAGCGCTTCTCGCTAAATATCAGCAATATCGAGTGGATATTGATAAACACAATAACGAAATTAATGATCTTATCCAGCAAGAACCGCTTTTGATTCCCGTGGGTTATGAAGGACATGCCATCACTTTCATTAAAGCAGGTAATATTTTGGTAAAATGTGATCGACGTGAAGATAGTCGATTATATGACAATATTGTTTTTTATTATATTGAAAACATAAAAAATATGACTATCGATTTCATTAAAGATTTAATTTATGTCAAACAAACCAGTGAATATATTAATGATGATTTACCACAGATTTTACATTTAAAACCGATTACAGAATTAAAAGTAACCGCGCAAATCAGTGGAAATTGTTCTTGGGCAAATGTGGAGGCGAGTATTCCAGCGCTGTTTTTTCTATTGTTTTCTGAAGCAAAAGATTTTAATGATGCTATTTCAAAATATAAAAATATGGCAATTCATTTTTTTCAACAGTGGCGCGAATGGAATAAAACGCGGGCCTTGAATTTTTGTATTCAAAGTTTTAAAGAATCGGATGCTATTCGTAAAGCATGTAAGGCTGAAATTTTAGCGGCAATTCTTTATCAATCTTGTAAAGGTGATCAACGAGATGATGAAGATCGTATTCAAAGTATTTTAGAAGTACTGGCCACTCCGCAATATGATTATGTTTTACAAAATTATATTAAAGTATATTGTTATGAAGATATTTCTGTCGAAGGAAAGAGTTTTCTGAGTATGCTGAAGCGGCATGATTATGCTATAAAAAAGTAATAATAAAAAATCAAAAACTATCGCGCCAGTTAAAACCATTTTTCAAACAGAGGTCTCTACACAACCGTCGTCCCGCGATTTATTCGCGGGATCCAGAAAGCCCTACGATGTTGCTCTGGATCTTAGCAGGACGAACCTAGGTTCGACGGGTTTTTTGACTTGTGTAGAGACCTCTGTTTTTTAAAGGGGGCATTAAATTTATCGGCTTTGATTCATTTTTCTTTTTTTACAATGTACTTCTATTTCTTCTACTCCATATCCTTTCAATAATTCTGTGGCACTATCCCAGCCACGTTCAATTACATTTTCTAGTAGTGATTTGTGTGTAAGACGATCACTTTTTTGCAGCAAAATTTTTATTTCTTTATCTATCGTTGCCTTATCAACATAAGCATGTCTCATATAATAAAGAAAGTTTTTTTGATTTGCAGTAAATTGTCCAATTATTTCATTTTCATTTGTTGCACTATACATTTTTTTGATACATTCATTTGCTTCTTCTAAAAAATAATTATGTAAATTATCTAAATTTTTAATTTTGGCAATAATATTTCGCGTGCAATCGTTGGAGTTTAATACTGCAAATCCTTTTAAATCAATTTCAGAGGATATATTAATACAATTCGTTAAAACGGTTTCGATATTCCTGTTGTCGTTTTTAAACCAATTCGGGATGTATTTGGTGCCATGTATTAATTCGTTTGGATTTTCTTTTAATTCATTCGCGACAAAATAATAGGACATGATTAAATGATCCATACGTTTGTCCAGTTCCATCAAGTAGCTAACATACCCGCCATAATTGGTAAAATTTGATTTAAATGAAGGATGCTCAGTCATAGGTTCTAAACTACAATGATGTTCTAAAAAGGTTTTCAAAGTATTTTCATATAACCGAACCGTAATATGAATATTGTTTTCGAAGATTTCCATTTTTTTTTGGGTCGATGCATTCAAATAATCCAGAAGAACATTTTCAAAATATTCTGGACTATCCCAGCTATTCCATTTTTTTTGTTGGATTTTAATGTCATCAACAATTTTGGTTTCTAAAGTCGAATATATACGATTCGCAGCAGAAAACATAAGAGAAATGGGAATGCTGCGTTTTAAATCATAGAGAGATCCCCATTCATTTCCTTCAGGAATTAAAGCGTCTTCTCCAAGATATTTTTTACGATCTAAATACATGATATAACTTTCGAAATTAAAATCATAACTGATAGATAAATTGTTTTGAGAAGCAGATTTATTATTGATATTAAGTAAATGATAAAGATTAAGAGATTTTAAACATTTTTCAATAATAATTTCTTTATTATCATTATTTTCTAAATTAATTTGAGAGGGCTTTGCATCTGATTCATAATAATTAGGTCGACGTACTATTTTTTGGTTTTGAATATAAAATATATCATAAGTATTTGGTATAGTGGTTTCAATTAATAAAAGATATTTTTTATCTTTTGCATATTCTTCTAAACTTTCATTTCGGTGTCTTCTAAATAAATCATATAAATAATTTATTTTTTGTGTATCATTAATATAAATAATTTCATAATCATTTTGATCTTTAGATTCAGCGCCTTTAGTAATGCTAAAACCAAAGGTCATTCCTTTTAACTTTTCTATACTTTCCTGCAACATGCCTGAATTAAGTAATTTGGGAAAATATTCTATAATAGTTTCCTTGCGAATTTTTTTTTGTTCCTCGAGAGGCTTCATAAAAAAAAGTTGATGTTTTTGTTCTAATGTTTTGTTAAGTCTTTTACTCAACAAAGAATTTGCATTTGAAAATAATGTATGTAGGATATTCTTTTTTATACTCGTTTTATGCACCATGCCAGGACTACTTTGATTGGAGTCGACATATTCGGTAATAAGATAGGGTTCACCATATTTATTTTCTTTCGCGAGTCCATCTTCACCATTAAATGCGGGATCAATGGTAATTTTAGCAAAATGTTTTTGAGTGAAAGGATTTTTTTCTATATAAACAATACCTGAAAATCCTTGTCCATCTCTGGCATCCTGGAATGTTTTTTTAAATAAATTATCAGTTATCCAGGATGAAGGATCCAACAGCCAATTTTTTTTGGAGCAATCTAAATGTGCGATTAAGGGAAGATCAAAGATAAGACCATTTTTAAAATTTCGAGTTTCCATGAAAATAACCTCTTTTATTATTGTTTTTTATGATGATTATGTTTTCAAAATTTAACAGATGTTAGCATATCATTAAGGGATGGAGAAACAGAAAAAGCTATGATATGATGCGGAAAGGCGATTAGGATTGCGCCTTGCAAGGACCATTTAAAAGGAGTTTTTCTCATGATGAATGCTGGAACCTTAAGTTTTGTAGCATGGATATTGGTTATTATTGGCGGTATTAATTGGCTTTTGGTCGGTTTGTTAGGGGTTGATGTTGTTGCAAGTATATTTGGTGTTTCCGTGCTTGCTCGTCTCATCTATATTATCATCGGACTAGCAGCTTGTTATTTGATCTATTTGAAAGTCCAAAAAAGACCCGCAGAATAAGCCTTATTTTCAGGCGTTACGGAATGGTTTATTCCTACGCCTGATTCATTTCTTTCCAGATTTATTGAAGAATTTTCGAGGTCATGTCAAGATTTTGACATGACTATATCGGGGGAAAGGAATCATGTTGTCTTTTTATAATCAAATGTTAGCTTTGTTAAAACCCGTTTCAAATACGCAAGAACAGAAAGTTGAAGAAAAAAGCATTCCCATTAATAAAATATCAAATCAATTCTGGATAAAGCACGCTAATACCCCAAAAAGCTATATCCTAAAACCCATCCTCGAAGATAAAAAGCATCACTCAAAAGGTTTCACAATATTATGCTTTGGCTGTCATGGAGAAGATAGCATTAATGCGCATTTGGTCGCAGCCAAAATTGCCGAAGTTGCCGAAAAAGACGAAGTTTTATTTATTATCGTGACGGGAGATAATTTTTATCCGAAAGGTGTATCATCACCTAATCATAAAAAATTTGAGACATTATTTGAAAATAAATTTTTAAAATATCCTTCATTAAAAAATAAAGTATTTTTTATAGTATTAGGTAATCATGATTATAATTTTCGTAATTTTGCTGGAATAAATCACATAAGCGGAATTTCAGTTGCGGCCAATGAAGTCGCACATACCTTTTTAAATCAAGCGGGCGATTTTGATCCACAAAAAGAGAAATATCTTAACCAAAAAAAATTAGATTTAGATTATTTGTCAAAGAAAAATTTTCAATGGTTCTTGCCTAGTCGATGTTATAAAAAATATTCCGAAGAGGCGAATGCGGAGTTTTACTATTTAGACTCTAATGCTTATCTTCGTGATTATCTAAAATTAGAAAAATTAAATGCTTCTATTCAAGTATTAGAAACAACACTTGCATCTATTACTAACGAATTTGATCGAGGTCCGCTTGAACGCATTATTAATCATAAGAAAAAATTGAGAAAAATAAATCAAGTGTATTGGTTTAATCGTTCTATTCAAAAACGTCCCGATGTCAGAAAAGTTGTTATCCAGCATCATCCATTACTACCAGTAGGTAAACGTTATTTCGATTCTAATATAAAACTTTATTTAGACGACGATGAGATATTGAATTTAGTTGAAATATTCGGAATTGAATGCGAGGAATTGAATAAAGTTAACTTTAATCATTTACTAAAAAAATCTTTTGAAAAATCGGGAATTCTCGAAAAAATTGATGTTCTTATTCATTCCGATGATCATGCATCCGCATTGTATAACAGTAGTGTTTTTTCAAAAGATGGAAAGGTTATCAAAAAAGGATTTTGTCAATTAAATGTCGGTGGTGGTGGCGGTGAGTTTCAAAATATAAAAAATTTTTCAGATATACGTCAGATTCTCATTTATTCGGGATATGGTTGTTGTTCAGTCACTTTTTATAAAGATGAAATTATTTTTCGAATATACAATATTAAATCAGAAAATCCATTAGATTGGCATTCGCAAGGGAAAAGTTGGGTTTTTTCTAATAAATCACTCACACCGGTTTTTGATTGGTCTCAATTTTTAAATGTTCTCGAAAAGGAATTGTATTTGCAATTACGTGGATTAATACTTGAAGCTATTTATGATTATTTTGATGCGTATGAACAATATAAAAAAGATAAAAACACTTTTGTACGTTCCGTCAGCGAAAAGTTAGGATTATTTGGTGCTGAAGGCAGGAATCGTGGGATGCTTTTAATTGGACTTGTTAATAATCCTAAACCGATTTCCATTTCAGCAATGTTATCTGAAGTATGCAATGTTTTAAAAGGCTCAACATTATTGTTAGACAAAATACATAAAACATTTCATCAGCAAAAATTTGAATTGATGAAATCTTCTTTTATAACAGATGACTTTAACGATTTTTTAGAAAAGTTTCAAAATAATTTGCGCTCAAAATACCAATTTACATTGGATACAGAATCTTGGGAGATGGTCGATAAATTTGAAGCTTATTCCATTTCCAATGGTACAATGACTTCCCCATTTTGAATATCATCGATGCCTTGGTGATATAAGTTTTTTTCGTGCGGCAATAAAGTGTTGTATTCATCGATGGTAAGAAGTAGAGGTAATAATGCGTACATGCGTAATGTTTTGATATAAAATTGACAAAGTTTTTCGATATTTTCGCGATAAAAAGCGCCACCATACCCCACAAAACGAGTGACATCTGCATGCACTTCATAATCACTTAAACCATCGCCAATAAAAGCGGTGTTTTGATATTTATTTTTTAAAAGTGACACAATTTGTTGTTTGCCATTTTTATAAACCATGGGAGAGGTGTGATCGAAATCACGATAATTTCCTGCTTCATCAAAAAAAATATTTACCGCAAAAACATTTTCATCAAGAATTTGTAATTTTTTCGCAAAACCAAGCACAGAAGGGTAGAGTCCTGCCGATACGACAAACACAGATTTTTTTAATCGTTGTAAGATGCTAATAATATCTAAAACATCTGGTGTTATTTGTTGATAATAGGTTTCTGCTAATGTTTCAATTTCTTTTTGGGTGGGTTTGGTTAAGCGTAAACGTTCAGCATATATTTCAGGACTCATACCAGATTTTCCCATTGCG
>JABDEN010000016.1:0-25326 GCA_013287025.1 Gammaproteobacteria bacterium
CATAAAATGTAAATCATTTTCTTTCACTGATTCAATGATTTCTGGCACATACTGGGAACCAGAGCATCCGGTTTTTTTGAGGGACAATCGAAAGCCCACACCATTTTTTTGTTTCGCGAGCATCGATAATAAATGTATTTTTGCACTATCTGTAAAAGTAATAGGATTCATCATTACTCCGTAGATATAACACAGCTATCATTTGATAATAAGGCATTTAACGTATGCCAAGCCAACGTCGCACATTTTACGCGTAACGGAAATGCAACAACACCACTTAATACATTGAGCTTTCCTAATTTTTCTTTTTGCGCTTCGGTTATTGACCCTTGCGTTAAACATTGATGAAAAATACCAAAAATTTCTTTCGCAAATTCGACAGATTTCCCCACTAAATGTTCTGTCATCAAAGATCCTGAAGCGATCGAAATTGCGCAGCCGCAACCATCAAAACTTAAATTTTTGATATGTCCTTTTTCTTCATCGAGATAAATTGTAATTTTATCTCCACATAAAGGATTATAACCTTCTTTCGTAAGCGTTGCGTCTTTATTCACTTTAAAGTTTCGCGGTGATTTCCCATGATCAAGGATAATTTCTTGATAAAGCTCACGTAACTCAGACATGGAAAATCCTCTTAGTCGTTTCAATCCCTTTCACCAAAGCATCAATATCATCGACGGTATTGTATAAACCAAATGATGCGCGCACACAGGCAGGAATGTTAAATCGTGTCATGATCGGCATTGCACAATGATGTCCAGCACGCACCGCGATTCCTTCTCGATCTAAAATCGTCGCAATATCATGCGGATGTATATCTTTTAAAGTAAAAGATAAAACGCCTAATTTTTCTTTAGCGCTGCCAATTATTTTTAATCCAGCAATCGCATTTAATTTTTCGGTCGCAACTTCTAATAATTTTTTTTCATGCTCTCTAATATTTTCCATACCAATGTTGGTGAGATATTCTAACGCCGCATGAAATCCTACTACATTGGCAATATTCGGCGTTCCCGCTTCGAATTTATAAGGCAACGGTGCGTAGGTTGATTTTTCAAAACTCACACTTTCAATCATCGCACCACCGCCTTGATAAGGCGGTAATTTTTGTAAAGCTTCGGTTTTACCATAAAGTACACCAACGCCTGTTGGCCCATATGCTTTATGTGCAGAAAAGGTATAAAAATCGCAATTTAAATCTAAGACGTCAACAGGCATGTGCGGAAATGCTTGCGCACCATCGACTAATACCGGAATATTTTTTTGATGTGCGATCTCAATGATTTTTTTTAAAGGATTAACCGTTCCCAATACATTAGAGGCATGCGTGATGCTCACTAATTTTGTTTTCGATGAAAATAATTTTTGATATTCCGTTAAATCGATTTCACCTTGATCTGAAATCGGAATCACTTTTAATTTTACAGGCAATAATTGCCACGGAACAATATTCGAATGATGTTCCATTTCACTAATGATGACTTCATCATCGGGTTTAAAATTTTTTCCAAAAGTATTAGCCACTAAATTAATGGCGGAAGTCGTACCACTCGTAAAAATAATTTCGTGTGCGTGGGATGCATTCAACATTTTTTGAATTTTTTTACGCGTATTTTCAAATAACGTTGTTGCACGCGCACTTAATTCATGAACGCCACGATGTACATTGGCGTGTGATGCTTCATAATATTGTTGGATAGCATTCAACACCACCAAGGGTTGTTGTGCGGTTGCGCTACTATCCAAGTAAACCAGCGGATTTCCATGTATTTTTTGAGAAAGAATAGGAAAGTCTGATTTATGACTGGACATTGCAACCTGCCTCGCGAGTCATATACTCTCTCACAGATTCCAATTTGATTTTATTCAACACTTCCGTGCTAAACGCTTTGCAAAGATAATCGATCGCGGTTGCTCTATCCATTCCACGGGAACATAAATAAAAAATAGCAGCAGGATCAATTTGTCCGACCGTTGCACCATGCGTACATTGAATATCATTCGCATAAATTTCTAATTCAGGTTCTGATTTGGCAATCGCGCGTTTCGATAACAATAAATGATGATTTTCTTGCGCGGCTTTACTTTGTTTTGCACCCGCGTGCACTTTCACTCTTCCTGTAAATTTCGCTTCAGCATCATTATCCAATACGCCCTTATAAAACATTGCACTTTTTCCAAATGGCGCGATATGGTCAACTAGCACCTGATGTTCAACATGTTGTTGATCGTGTTCTAAAAGATATAATCCATGTAACGCACAGGATGCATGTTTTTCAGCTAATTGCACTTTTATCGCATGTTTCGCCGTTAAACCACCACAATCCATTGTAAACATTTGCAATTGACTTGATTCACGTTGTGTAACAGAAAAATTTGCATGATGAGAAGAGCCACTATTTTCTTTTTGTAATTTATAAAAATCAAAATGCGCATGGGGATGCAGCGTGATTTCTGTGTTCACATGGGTTTCATTTTTTTTATCGAGATGATTGCTATATTCTTCAATAAAATTGATTCGACAATTTTCTTCGACAATAATAGTGTTATTGAGTTCGTATTTTTTCGTTCCTAAAAAAACAAACTGTATTGGCGTCTTAAGCGTAAGCATTTTTGGAAAACGTAAAAAAATAGATTTAGGCGTACATTGAAATTCTACTTCTTTCGGAAGGGCCGCAATCGCAGATTGTTTTTTTTGAAACTCACCGTTAAGAAAGATAAAAGAAATCGGGTTCATACCCCCCCCTCTCCTTCAATCCAACCATATCCTTTTTCTTCGAGTAATAAAGCAAGCGATTTATCACCGGATTTAATAATTTTGCCTTTTGCCATGACATGCACAACATCAGGAACAATATAATTCAGCAAACGCTGATAGTGCGTCACCATCATGAAACTTCGTTCTGTGTTTCGTAAGCTATTGACGCCTTGTGCCACCATTTGTAATGCATCAATGTCTAAACCAGAATCCGTTTCATCTAAAATCGCAAAGGAAGGTTCAAGCATTAGCATCTGAAGAATTTCATTTCGTTTTTTTTCACCGCCGGAAAAACCTTCATTCACTGCACGCGATAAAAACTTTTCATCCATGCCAACTTCTTTCATTTTGCTTTTGACAAGTTGTAAAAAATCATAAGCATCGATGGGCGGTAAATTTCTTTTTTTGCGTAAACTATTTAATGCCGCTTTTAAGAAATACATATTATTGACGCCGGGAATTTCAACAGGATATTGAAAAGCTAAAAATACGCCTTCAGTCGCTCGTTCTTCTGGAGCCAAATCAAATAAATTTTTATCACGGAATTTAATTTCACCATCCGTAATTTCATAACCTTCACGACCCGCGAGTACATTCGCGAGCGTACTTTTTCCTGAACCATTGGGCCCCATAATCGCATGCACGGTACCCGGTGCAATCTCTAAGGAAATTCCACGAAGAATCTCTTTCTTTTTTTGGTTTTCATCCAAAATAGAAACATGTAAATTTTTAATTTTCAGCACTACCCCACACTCCCCTCTAAACTCACTTCTAACAATTTTTGTGCCTCAACGGCAAATTCCATTGGTAATTCATTAAAAACTTGTTTACAAAAACCATTCACAATCATCGATACCGCATTTTCTTCGGTAAGTCCTCGTTGTCTACAATAAAATAATTGGTCTTCACCAATTTTTGAGGTACTTGCTTCATGTTCAATATGCGCAGTGTCATTTTTCGCATCGATCGTTGGAAAAGTATGTGCACCACAACTTTCCCCTAACAACAATGATTCGCACTGCGTGTAATTACGCGCATTCGTTGCGGTCGGTAAAATGCGCACGAGTCCGCGATAAGTGTTTTGACCAAAACCCGCGGAAATTCCCTTTGAAATAATGGTGCTCTTTGTATTTTTGCCGATATGAATCATTTTCGTGCCGGTGTCTGCTTGTTGATAATGATTCGTTAACGCAACAGAATAAAATTCTCCAATCGAATGATCGCCCTGTAAAATAACGCTCGGATATTTCCAGGTAATCGCAGAACCGGTTTCGATTTGCGTCCAAGAAATTTTTGACGCTTTTCCACGACAAGCACCACGTTTCGTCACAAAATTATAAATGCCGCCCCGACCCTCTTCATCACCGGGATACCAATTTTGTACTGTAGAATATTTAATTTCTGCATTTTCTAGTGCGACTAATTCAACGACCGCCGCATGCAATTGATTTTCATCACGCATGGGCGCAGTACAACCTTCGAGATAACTCACATAGGCATTGTCATCAGCAATAATTAAAGTACGTTCAAATTGGCCAGTATTCGCGGCATTAATACGAAAATATGTGGATAATTCCATGGGACATCGCACACCTTTTGGAATATAAACAAATGAACCGTCACTAAAAACCGCTGAATTTAATGCCGCAAAAAAATTATCGCGATAGGGCACAACCGTTCCTAAATATTTTTCAATGAGCTCCGGATAATCTTGTACCGCATCTGAAAACGAACAAAAAATCACGCCGGATTCTTTTAATTTTTCTTTAAAAGTGGTCGCAACCGATACGCTATCAAAAACCGCATCGACCGCAACGCCAGCCAAACGACTACGTTCATGCAATGGGATGCCTAGTTTTTCGTAAGTTTCGAGAAGTTTTGGATCCACTTCTTCTAAACTTTTCGGCGCATCTTTATTGGTTTTTGGTGCGGAATAGTAAATTATTTTTTGATAATCAATCTCGTCAAATTTCAAATGCGCCCAAGTCGGCGCTTTCATCGTCAACCAATGTTCATAAGCACGAAGTCGCCATTTAAGCAGGAATTCAGGCTCATTTTTTCGTTGAGAAATTTTGCGGATCACTTCTTCCGATAAGCCGGGCGCAAAACTATCAGACTCAATAGCGGTCACAAAACCGTACTGATAATTTTGATTAACGACTTCTTTCAAATACTTATTGGTCACAAGACCACCCTCTGTCTTTTAGGTGATGAAGCATATCACTTATGATGATTAGAATAAAATTTTCTGTCATGCCAGCATGCTTAAAGGTGGCATAAAAGCATGCTGGCATGACAAAGGGCCTGTTTATTAATTGGGCATAGTATACCATGCTGCTCTCTGTCACGAAAGCTGCTAATATCGTTCTCTTTCAATTTTCAAGGAAGTTTTATGCAATATAACAAACTGGGTAAAAATGGAATTCGCTTAAGCGAAATTGGTTTTGGGTCTTGGATCACGTTTGCCAAACAATTAGGTGCCTCACAAGTCCTTGAATTTATGCATATTGCTTTTGATAATGGTATAAATTTTTTTGATAATGCCGAAGGTTATGCGCATGGAGAAGCAGAACTTCTCATGGGAAAAGCCTTCAAAGAATTTCGTCGCGAAGATTTAGTCATTTCGACAAAAATTTTTTGGGGAGGAAATGGCCCAAATGATACCGGTTTATCTCGAAAACATTTAATAGAAGGCACGAAAAACTCCCTCAAAAGACTGCAATTGGACTATGTTGACTTGCTTTTTTGTCATCGTCCCGATCCTGAAACTTCCATTGAAGAAACCGTTTTAGCCATGGATTACCTCATTCGAAATAATTATGCATTTTATTGGGGAACTTCGGAATGGAGTGCGCTACAAATTGAAACCGCTTATCATCTCGCTGAAAAATTAGGTTGTATTAAACCCTCAATGGAACAGCCTAAATATCACATGTTTTTCCGCGATCATCTCGAAAAAGATTATTTACCTTTAATTGAAAAATATGGCATGGGTACCACGATTTGGAGTCCGCTTGCCTCCGGTATTTTATCCGGAAAATATCACCATGGTATTCCGCAAGATAGTCGTCTGGCCAAAGAAGCGTGGCTTATTCCCAATAATTTTCAGGAACTGGTTGAAAAAACCCGGGAATTATCAACGATCGCAAAAGATTTACAATGTACGATGTCAGAACTTGCGATTGCCTGGTGTTTGAAAAACCCCAATGTCACCTCCGTCATCACTGGAGCCACTAAAAAAGAGCAGCTTATTGAAAATTTAGGTGCAATTGACGTGAAAGCAAAACTTAACACTGATATCATGGCGGCCATTGATAACATATTACAATGAGACATAACTCTCACTTATGCATACAAAATTAAATATTCATAAAATTGAATTTCCGGTAACACTCGGTTGGTCAGAGGATGAGCGTCGAGAAAAACAAAATATCTTCGTTGATTTTGAAATTGTTTTTTCGACGCAGCCGAAGGCGTCCGAAAGTGACCAACTGAACGATACTTATTGTTACCAAGAATTTAGTGTATTTCTTTACGATAAAATTTCCAAAAAAGAATATCGTTTAATTGAACATTTGTCGCATGACATTTATAAAAATACTAAAGTATTTTTTCAAAAAGCATCTTTCGTTTCCGTCTCTGTGACAAAAAAACCAAAACTTATTTTTAAAAATGAAGGGGTTTCGTTTACTTTTGGGGATTAGTCCATTGGTTATTCTAGGTTTAGGCACAAATATCGGAAATCGTTTAGAGAATTTAAGAAAAGCCTATCAATTATTACGTAAAATTCCGGATATTTCGATTAAACGTGTTTCTTCTATTTATCAATCCCCCGCACTTTTACCAACAGGCGCACCGGCATCATGGGATGTTCCCTATTTTAATATGTGTGTCGCAATCGAAACTACGCTTTCACCATCAGAACTTTTAACGCAAACCAAAGATATCGAAAAAAAAGTAGGACGAAAACCTGAGTTAGAATGGGGTCCTCGTGTGATGGATATTGATATTTTGGCGTGGGAGCATTTAATAATAAATGATGGAAAATTACATATCCCCCATGAACATTTGCATGAACGCGCTTTTGCATTATTTCCATTAGCTGAGATTGCACCATTTTGGACTTATCCGTTACCGGGTATTTTTTGCGGAAAAAAAGCGATAGAAATTGCAGATTCTTTTGGACCTCGCGAACTTTCTCTTACCAAACCTATCCCACACCGTATCGATTTTCCTGAATTAGTCGGTATCGTGAATGTGACGCCGGATTCTTTTTCTGATGGGGGGAACAATGTTTTATGCATGCAATTGGTAGAAGACGGTGCTGAAATTATCGATATTGGTGCAGAAAGTACAGGCCCTCTCGCTACTCCCATTTCGGAAACGGAAGAATGGAATCGATTGCACCCGATTTTGCAGCAATTTTTGGCGGAAAAATCTTCGAGTTTAATCACACCCCGTATTAGCATTGATACCTATCACCCGAACATTGCAAAAAAAGCCTTAGCATTAGGCGTCGACTGGATCAACGATGTCACCGGATTAGATAATATTCACATGCGAGAAGTTCTCGCCGAACATTCTTCAGATGTGGTTTTTATGCATCATATGGGTGTCCCCGTTTCTCGATCAGACCTCATTCCATTGCATGAAGATCCTGTCGCACATGTTTTTGAATGGGCAGAAAAGCGTATTGATTTATTGCAATCATCCGGCATTGATCGTTCAAGATTAATATTTGATGTGGGCATTGGTTATGGAAAAACCGCCGAACAATCTTTCGAGTTAATTCAGAATATTTCCGTATTTCGCAAATTAAATGTCCGATTGTTAGTGGGTCATTCTCGAAAATCTTTTTTGAAAAAATTTACGACGAAACCAGCAAAAGATCGCGATCTCGAAACTGTTATCGTTTCACTTTATCTTGCAAATACCCATGTCGATTATTTACGTCTGCATAATATTGCGGATCATTTAAGGGCTTTTAAAATCAAGGCTGCTTTTTGAAGAGTAGCAAAGTATCTCACCCACCGTATGAAACGATCCAAAAACCACGATGCGATCGTTTTTAGTCGCCTTTGATAAAATTTCTTCGTAAGCCTCTACAATGGTTTCACACATTTTCCAATCAGCGATTTTTTGAAAAATAGCCTCTAATGTATTTTTATCACTACCTCTTGGAATGTGTAACGGCGCAATGTGCCAACGATCAATTTGTTTTTCAATTACCTCAACCGTACTTGCAATATCTTTATCCGCTAACATGGAAAATACTGCGTAGGTTTTACCTTCAATAGGATTTTTTAACAAATAATTGGCGAGTAATGAAACAGCATGCGGGTTATGGGAAACATCGAGAATTTGTGGGATTTCTCCTGGAATCACTTGAATTCGACCGGGTAATGTTACTTTTAGCAAAGCGTTTCGAATTACAGACTCCGGCACAAATAATGATTTTTGTAATAACTCAATAGCCATTAACGCCGTAGACAAGTTTTGACAGTTCAAATGGGGTATCTTTAAGTCTTTTAAGCTGGTATTCAAAGACCACCAGTCCCAACTGGTTTTATTTTCCTTAAAACCAAATTGTTTATTTTGAGCAAAAAGAGGGGCGTCTATTTCTTTTGCATAATTAATCAATGTAGAAGGTGGATCAAAATCTCCGCAAATCGCGGGACGATTTTGACGAAAAATACCAGCCTTTTCTCGACCAATGGCTTCTCTTGTTTTTCCTAACCAATCCACATGATCAATAGCAATCGTCGTCACGATCGAAAGATCCGCATCTATCGCATTGACTGCATCGAGGCGTCCTCCAAGACCCACTTCTAAAATCATGACGTCTAAAGGCTGTTTGGAAAAAACACATAAAGCCGCCAATGTACCGAATTCAAATGGTGTGAGAGGAATTCTACCTGCGTGTGCTTTCACTTTGGCAAAAGCATCGCAAATCGTGGCATCGTCGCATGATTTACCATTGATTCGAATTTGTTCGTTGTAATGGAGCAAATAAGGCGATGTAAACGCGCCAACAGAAAACCCGGCCTCGAGGTAGATCGTCTCTAACGCTTTGACTGTAGACCCTTTTCCATTCGTTCCAGCAACGGTAATCACCAGAGCGTGACTTCCATAATGGAGTCGCGCTAAAACTTCCTTAACTCTAATCAAAGATAAATCAATTTCCTTCAATGTGATAGATTTTATCCACACTAACCACTCAGTTAAATTTTGCAAGACAAACCTCTAATAACTTGTTCACAGACCCACTCTAACCTATGTATTTCATGTGCAAAACTGATGGAAGAAAGGCAATCCCAAAAGTTATCCCAGTTATTCATTTTGAAAACACAAGCTATACCTTTTTTTTACACAGACTTATACATCTGTAATATATTGAAAACATTCAAAAATAATGACTTACCCACAGAAAATCCCTCCTATATTAATAAAAGCAACTAAATAAAGAATTATATAATAATATTATTTTATAAAGAGAGATCTTTTACTCGTTGACAAGAATCCAAATGCTACCTATGATAGACCCCCTGATTTTAATAGAGTTATTAAATAGGTTTCTTATGAAAAGAACGTACCAACCCAGTGTGATCAAAAGAAAAAGAACCCATGGATTCAGAGCACGAATGGCTACTAAAAACGGCCGTGCAGTATTAAGCAGACGCCGCGCAAAAGGCAGAAAGCAATTAACGGTTTAAGATTATTTTGTGAAAGTGACTTTCTCTCGCGAACACAGAATCATCACCAAGAAAGAATTTAAATATATTTTTGACAAAGCAGAAAAGATCAGTCAAAAACACCTATTCATTCTGTTCAAGCCCAATCTATTGTCTTCTGCAAGACTGGGCTTAAGTATTGGAAAACGAACAGCAAAAAGTGCCGTTGTCAGAAATCGTATAAAAAGAATTATACGAGAGAGTTTTCGAAGTCATCGAATGCACTTGAAAAAAGTTGATATCGTCGTTATTGCACGACAACCATGCGAAAAATTAAGTAATCAAAAATTACGTGAGGGTATAGACAAACTGTGGGAAAAATTAGGGAATTCTTACTAAAAACCTTATATTTCATCATAAGGATATATCAATATTGTATTAGTCCTTTTTTTGGACAGTGCTGTCGTTTTTATCCCTCTTGTTCAACTTACTGTTTAAATGCTTTTTATACTCATGGTATTTTTCGTGGATGTTATCTTACATTACGAAGAATTTTACGTTGTCATCCTTGGTGTCAAGGTGGTTTTGATCCAGTACCGGAAAAAATAAAATGTTAACTCAAATGTTCGATTATTTAAGAATAGCGTTGTATGCAACTTTAGTAGTCTTAGTGTTGATTTTATATCAAACCTGGGAAAAAGATCATCCGCAACCCTTAACATCAAAAGCGGTCTTGCAAGAAGAAAAAAATTCGAGTTATGTTCCAAATATTGTGGATACACCAAAAGATTATGCGAAACCTGTCACGACGTCTGTTAGCAATGCACCTAAACCTTCTTTTATTGCAGTGAAAACGGATGCAATCTCTATGGAGATTGATCCACAAGGCGGCAATATTAATGAAGTTAAACTATTAAAATACAACGAATCGTTACATTCTAATACCCCCTATATTTTATTGAATGACTTGCAGCAAACGCGAAATATTGCACAAAGTGGGTTGATTGGTCTTGAAGGACCGGATACCAAACAAGGTCAAGCACTGTATACCGTTGAGCAAACGCAATATGAATTACAACCTGGTCAAAATGAACTCCAAGTTAAATTGAATTGGCAAAATACAAATATCCAAGTGACTAAAACATTTACCTTAAAACGTAATAGTTATGTCATTGATGTTGACTATGAAGTGACCAATCATTCTGATAAACCTTATGATGCTAATCTTTATTTTCAATTAATGCGTACGAATTCTCCGCCACCTACGCAACAATCGGGTTTTATGAATCTCGCAACTTATTTTGGTGCAGCGATTTCAAGTCCGGAAAAAAGATTCCAAAAAATTTCTTTTAAGGATATGCAAAATAATAAACTCAACCAAACTATTACCGGTGGTTGGGCTGCCATGATTCAACACTATTTTGTAAGTGCGTGGATCCCTGATAAAACTTACACCATGCAATACTTTACCAATATCACACATGATGATTTGTATACGGTGGGAATGATTAGTCCAAAAATTAACGTCAATCCGAATCAATCCGTCCATATTCCCGCAAAATTTTATGCGGGTCCTGCGATTGCAAAAGATCTAGAGGCAGCCGCCCCTGGTCTTAAGTTAACCATTGATTATGGTTGGTTTTGGTTTATTTCAGATCTTATTTTTTGGATGATGCAGCACATCTACGACCTTATCGGCAATTGGGGTTGGGCGATCGTGATTGTGACTATCATTATCAAGCTGGCTTTTTATAAATTATCTGCAAAAAGTTATCGTTCTATGAGTGCAATGAAAAAATTGCAACCAAAGTTGAGCGCACTCAAAGAGCGGTTCGCAGATGACAAACAAAAATTCACGCAAGCCACCCTCGAACTTTACAAAAAAGAAAAAGTAAATCCGATGAGTGGTTGTTTACCCATTCTTATCCAAATTCCTGTTTTCATCGGGCTTTATTGGGTCTTGATTGAAAGCGTGCAGTTTAGGCAAGCACCATGGATTTTATGGATTCATGATTTATCCCAGAAAGATCCTTTTTATGTGCTTCCTGTTTTAATGGGTTTATCGATGTTTTTCCAACAACGATTAAATCCGCCTCCGCCAGATCCGATGCAAGCAAAAGTTATGATGTTTATGCCGGTGGTCTTTACGGTATTATTCATCAATTTTCCTGCAGGATTAATGTTGTATTGGTTTGTGAATAACTCACTTTCATTTTTACAACAATGGTTCATTATGCGAAAGCTGGAAGCTTCCAAAACCAAAAAAATAAGTTAAATGAAACAAGATACGATTGTTGCACGTGCAACCCCTGAAGGTAGAGGAGGGGTTGCAGTGATTCGAGTTTCAGGTCCAACAGTTCGAAGTATTGCCAACGCCATCTTAAAGTCTTTACCAAAACCTCGCTTTGCAACTTTTACCTCTTTTTATGATGCGAATGATGAAGTCATCGATGAAGGGCTTGCACTATTTTTCGAGGGTCCTCATTCATTCACAGGAGAAGATGTCTTAGAACTGCACGGTCATGGTGGTATATATGTTGTTGATAACATTATTCGTCGAGTGATTTCATTAGGCGGAAGACTAGCGAAACCCGGAGAATTTTCTGAACGCGCTTTTTTAAATGATAAAATTGACTTGGTACAAGCAGAAGCAATTGCAGATATTATTGATGCTTCGAGCATCAATGCGGCGAAGGCAGCTATTCGTTCCTTGCAAGGCGAATTTTCCAAAAAAATTGAAAATTTTGTCGCATCCCTCATTCATTTACGTATGTATGTAGAAGCGGCGATTGATTTTGCAGAAGAAGAAATCGATTTTTTAAAAGATGACAAAATTGCGAAAAATTTAGCAACGTTAATTCACGATTTGCAATCCATCGAAGCATCCGCCATGCAAGGTAGTTTATTAAGACAAGGAATAAAAACCGTCATTATCGGCAAACCCAATGTGGGTAAATCGAGTTTGTTAAATGCATTGAGTGAAAAAGATGTCGCTATTGTGACGGATATTGCGGGAACAACTCGCGATGTTTTACGTGAAAATATTGTTATTGATGGTATGCCTTTACACATCATTGATACGGCGGGATTAAGAGAAAGTGAAGATGTTGTTGAAAAAGAAGGGATTAGACGATCGTATCTTGAAATGTCGGATGCTGATTTAATTTTATATGTGACCGATGTGCGAGAATCTTCGTTTGATATTTCTTTTTTTCCACAACATATTCCAGTCATTATCATAAAAAATAAAATTGATATTACGAATAACGATGCAAAAATCATAGAGAAACAAAAATATTCTGAAATTTATCTTTCGGCCTTTACCCATCAAGGCATCGATATTTTAAAAAAACAAATTAAGCATTGCGCGGGTTTAACTGAAAATACGGAAGGTGTTTTTTCCGCACGGGCGAGACATTTAAATGCCATTTCCCATGCAAAAGAAGCTTTATTTCAAGGATCACATCATCTTTTGGAAGGCGAGTTATTGGCGGAAGATTTGCGGACCGCTCAAATCGCCTTGAATGAAATTACTGGAGAATTTACAACAGATGATTTGTTAGGGAAAATTTTTTCAAGTTTTTGTATTGGAAAATAAGCTAAATCCAATAATGTGCATGCGCAACAAGACCCGTAAGACCTATGCTCATGCCCATTAACCAAAAAAATTGTGCCCACATGCGACTGTCGAGACGATCGATTTTTTTATCCAAGTGCTCAAACATATGCTTCATATCTTGTCGCATATCTCGCATTTCTTGCTTAATATCAGACAATGCTGATGTGATATTCAACATATTCGTTTCAACTACTGCGAGACGTTCCGCATGACTCATAAATTCATCTGAATTTTTTGGGTTCATTATTATGACATAATTTAAAATTAAGTCTCTGTCATTCCCGCGAAGGCGGGAATCTATTTAGAATGGATTCCCGCCTTCGCGGGAATGACAGAGACGTAAAAAGCCAATTTATGCTATAATTTTCAGTAAGATAGTAATGACGGTTTTGGGCATGACTGCAATAATCCGCATCATTCGGAAGAACCCGACACTAGCGCGACTTGACTTATGATTAATTTTTACAATATCTTTGATTCTCTCTCTGATTCAGGAAATACCTTTTTCTATGACAAAACCTTTAATTTTAGTGGATGGCTCATCTTATTTATATAGAGCATTTCATGCGATGCCTTCGCTTGCAAATTCTAAGGGCATGCCGACCGGAGCCGTTTATGGCATGATCAATATGCTGCGAAAACTTATTTCGCAATATCAGCCTCAGCATATGGCGGTTGTGTTTGATGCAAAAGGTAAGACTTTCCGAGAAGCCCTTTACGATAAATATAAAGCGAATCGTCCTCCGATGCCTTCTGAATTGGTGCAACAAATTGAGCCCATTCACTCGGTTATTAAAGCGTTAGGATTACCACTCATCATGATAGAAGGGGTGGAGGCAGATGATGTGATTGGTACCATCGCCAAAGAAGCGGAACGTCTGGACGCTTCGACTTTAATTTCGACGGGAGATAAAGATCTCGCTCAACTGGTTAATCCACATATTACATTGATAAATACGATGACGGATACTTTATACAATCCTGAAAAAGTATTAGAAAAATTCGGTATCCCACCGAATCTTATTGTCGATTATTTAACGCTCATCGGGGACTCGGTGGATAACATTCCAGGTGTTCCAATGGTTGGACCAAAAACCGCAGTCAAATGGTTAAATCAATTTGGTTCTCTCGGAAATATCATGTCTTCTGCTGACAAAATTACGGGAAAAGTCGGCGAAAATTTACGAGGCGCATTATCCTATTTACCACTCTCCAAAGAATTAGCTACGATTAAAATTGATGTGGATGTTAATGTAAAACTTTCTGATTTAATTTTGCAAAAACCGAACGAAGAATTGTTAATTCAATTGTTTCAAGATTTAGAATTTAAAACGTGGTTAAATGAATTATTAGAAAAAAATCCTAAAAAAGTGCAAAACAAATATGAACATTACCTTACTATTTTTGATGAAAATGTTTTAGATGATTTTATTAAAACACTCTCGACCCAAAAATATTTTGCATTTGATACCGAAACGACAAGTTTAAATTATATGGATGCAGAATTAGTAGGATTATCATTTGCTGCAGAAAAAACAAAGGGCGTTTATATTCCTTTGCGACATGATTATCCGGATGCACCAAAACAATTATCACGAGAATGTGTATTACAAAAATTAAAACCGATTTTAGAAAATCCTAACATCAAAAAAATCGCGCATCATATGAAATATGACAAAGAAATTCTTCGAAACCATGGCATTCAATTAGAAGGAATTGCGTTTGATACGATTTTAGAATCCTATGTGTTAGATGCAAGTGGTGGTAGCCGCAATATGGATTCTTTAGCGTTAAAACATCTTGGTTGGCGCGCAATAAGTTATGAAGATGTGGCAGGAAAGGGCGTGAAACAAATTCCTTTTAATCAAGTGCATATTGATGCGGCTAGTACTTATGCGGCAGAAGATGCCGATATTACCCTTCATTTGCACGAAATTCTTTGGGAGAGATTAGCGAAAGAATCAAAACTAAAATATATTTTTGAAGAAATTGAAATGCCTTTGGTATCTGTGCTTGCACGAATGGAACAACATGGCGTACTTATCGATGCAGATATGTTAAAAAAACAAAATGGTGAATTAGAAAAAAAATTACAATCATTAGAAGCAGAAATTACCGCACTTGCCGGACGATCTTTCAACGTGAATTCGCCGAAACAATTACAAGAAATTTTATTTACACAATTAAAATTACCTATTTTACAAAAAACCCCGGGCGGTCAACCTTCCACTGCCGATGCTGTTTTGCAAGAATTAGCTTTAGAATTTGAGTTGCCCAAATTAATTATTGAATACCGATCGATTGCAAAACTTATTTCAACTTATACGAATAAATTACCGGATCAAATTAATAAAAAAACCAATCGCATTCATACCTCGTATCATCAATCGGGAACAGCAACGGGACGTTTGTCTTCCTCAGATCCTAATCTTCAAAATATTCCTATTCGAACGGAAGAGGGAAGACGTATTCGCGAAGCGTTTGTAGCACCCAAGGGCTACCAGTTTATTGTTGCTGATTATTCACAAATTGAATTACGCATCATGGCACATATGTCGAACGATGCTAATTTATTAAAAGCCTACGCAGAAAATTTAGATATTCATACCGCAACCGCTGCAGAAATATTACATATTCCTTTGGATAAAGTTTCAAAGGACGAAAGAAGAAATGCAAAAGCGATTAATTTCGGTTTAATTTATGGGATGTCAGCATTCGGACTTGCTAAACAAATTGGGGCTTCCCGAGACATGGCACAAACTTACATTGATCGCTATTTTGCACGCTACCCGGGCGTCATGAATTACATGGAAAATACGCGACTAAAAGCGCATGACCGTGGCTATGTCGAGACACTTTTTGGTAGACGATTGTATTTACCTGAAATACATTCAAGCCAAATTCCGAGACGAAAAGCAGCAGAAAGAGCGGCTATTAACGCACCCTTACAAGGAACGGCGGCAGATATCATCAAAAAAGCGATGATTTCTTTAGATCATTTTATTGAAACGCATGATTTGGATGCCAAAATGATAATGCAAGTGCATGACGAATTAGTTTTTGAAGTGAGCGATAAGGATGTGCCAGCCATGGTGGATATTATTCGTTCTCATATGATGAATGCCGCTGAATTAAAAGTGCCTTTATTAGTTTCCATCGGGGTCGGCAATAATTGGAATCAGGCTGCGAAGGATTGATTACCGGCCTTACTACACCTCTTGTCATGCCAGCATGCTTTGATGCCACCTTTAAGCATGCTGGCAGGCATCCAAGCAGATCCGCTGAATGCCGACTGGATGCCAGCTAAAAGCATGCTGGCATGACAAGCAATCAAGTTTACCATGACTGAACTCTTTTTTTATGGCATGATTAGAAGCACTTCATGACAAGGAGAGCTAGTAGGATGGCGATTGAACTTTCAACAAGACCGGAATCCAATCCCACTTTATTAAAACGAAGTTTCAGATTGTACATAGCAAGCTTTTTGCAAGTGATTCCTTTAGCCTTTCTGTTGTCCATCATTGTTTTCGTGCCAGAGTTTTTTTCCTGGATTTTTGGTAGAGATGTTTTTGCGCCTAATCTTAGTATGGATAATTTTTGGGGCTTATTTTTCAATTTAGTTATTGTATTTGTGTATTTGGCATTGTTATGGCGCATGAGAGGTGTCATTTATGAGGCCCATGAACGTATGAAAGAAGACGTTCGTGAAGCCACCAGAAAATATCTGCGCGTGGTGATTGCAGGCTTAATTGTCACTTTTATATATGGTCTAATTGCTTTCACTACCATGATTATTTATTCTTTTTTGCTCGAACAAAGAATTTTTTTAGATCCTAGCTATTTTGCAATGACTATTGTGAGTATTATTTCTTTTGTTTATGCCGCAGTAGTTACCTATCTTTATTTCGCATTTTATTTTTATTTGCCTTTAATTTTGACAGAAGACGCAGGAATAATTACTTCATTAATTGAAAGTTTCATTTTAGTTTATAACAATTGGTGGAGAGTGTTTTTATTACAAATTACGCCAGGAATCACGTATCTTATTGTTCTCATTCTTGTCCGCTTTATATTTCACTTTAACGTCAATATTTTCCTTTTATCCCCACCGGGCCAAATTTCAATTGGGGTTTATATTTTTCATATTATTTCGCTTTCCTTATTTATCCCATGGATTGCCGCGATTTTACTGTTACAATTGCATGATCTAGAGCAGAGAAATGAATATAAAACTACTAAATGACAAAAAATCTATCAAATATTTTGCTAGGATTCGATTTTGGCATGAAGCGAATTGGTGTTGCTGTGGGTCAAACAGTCACTAAAACAGCCCGACCTCTCGAAACGCTGAAGGCGAAGCTTGGTTTGCCACAATGGGATCGGTTAAATAAAATTGTCCAAAAATGGCAACCGGATGCATTTGTCGTCGGCATACCTTTAAACATGGATGGCACAGAACAACCATTGACGGCTAATGCCAAACATTTTGCACAAATGCTCGAAACGCGTTATCAAATTCCCGTTTATGAAATGGATGAACGTTTAAGTACGAAAGATGCGAGAGAACGTATTTTTAATGAAGGTGGTTTTAAGGCATTGCAGGATGGACAAGTGGATAGTGTCGCTGCACAATTAATTTTACAAAATTGGTTAATACAACAGAAAGAGTAAAGTCATGAATATCGAAAAATCTATTCGTTTTATTAATTTGTTTGGCTTGATTTTTATTATTATTTTATTGGGTGCCGCAAACTATGTAGAACATTTCCTTAGATTAATTCCGTGTCCGTTATGTATTTTGCAACGATATGTGATAATTGCGCTCGGAATTATTTTTTTCCTAGGCGTTATTAAAAAATGGAATAAAGTAATTTATTTCCTTCTCACCATATTGGGTTTAATTTTCAGTGTTGCTGGGATTCTTTTTGCGGGACGACAAGTATGGTTACAACACATACCTAAGGAAGGATTAGGAGAATGTGGTGTTAGTTTATCTTATATGCTTAAAGTATTACCCTTAATGGAAGTATTAAAACACATTTGGCGCGGGGGCATTGAATGCTCTCAACAGGGCTTTGTTTTTTTAAATTTAAGTTTAGCAGAGTGGTCACTTATTTGGTTTGTGATATTTTTTATTTTATTTGTTATCCAAAAAAGAAAGTTAACTTAACTGTCATAAAAATAGGTATGCTATGCAAATAAAAAAAATGTTCACGCAGGGAATTTTTATTCTCGTCATATTTTTTCTACATATATCCAGTTATGCATTGCCTTCTTTAGCTGAAACGCAAACCCTTCAAATTTACACACATTTTCAAACTTTTATCGGTAAACCGACATGGTTGCTGATCGTTCGGGATGTCGAAAGCGGATTGGTTTCTCCTTATATTTTCGATATTCGAAATAACGATAATTTTTGGGTAGCATTTACTTTTGGTCATCATTACAAAGTGACAACTTCCAAATTGACTTTTGATCGCTACGCTGTCATTAATAATTTTTGCGGATTAGAAAATGGTATTTTATCAGGCGTTTCGATGTTTATGAAATTAACGGGTTCTTTAACACCAGATCCTAAAACCATGAAATGTCACGTGACGAAATATCAGGATACACAGCTTACGATTGTAAACGATAATTTGAAATAGCAATAAAATAAAGGGATTTTTATGCGTTTCAATAATATTTTAGAAGTCATTGGTAAAACGCCGCTCGTACGCCTCAATCGTGTCAGTCGTGATTTACCATGTGAATTATACGTAAAATGTGAGTTTTTAAATCCGGGCGGTTCTCTCAAAGATCGCATTGGATTAAGTATGTTAGAAGATGCAGAAAAAAGTGGGCGCGTTAAACCTGGCGATACGCTCATTGAAGCAACTTCAGGCAACACAGGAATAGGACTCGCACTGGCAGCTGCAGTCAAAGGTTATAAAATTATTATTACCATGCCAGAAAAAATGAGTCATGAAAAACAAGTCGTATTAGAAGCATTGGGCGCTACCATTTATCGTACGCCCACCGAGGTGGCATACGATAGTCCAGAAAGTCATATTTCTCTCGCAAAAAAGCTGCAACAAGAAATTCCGAATTCTCATATTTTAGATCAATATAAAAATCCAGCTAATCCGCTCGCGCATTATGAAGAAACCGCCTCCGAAATATTAGCAGATATCGGTGAAAATCTTGCGATGGTGGTTATCAGCGTCGGCACGGGAGGTACGATCACCGGCGTCGCAAAAAAAATGAAAGAAGTAAATCCTAATATTCAAATTATTGGTGTGGATCCATACGGTTCTATTTTAGGTGGTGGCACAGAAGTTTATCCATATTATGTTGAAGGTATTGGTTATGATTTTATACCTGACGTGTTAGACAATTCTCTCGTCGATGAATATGTCAAAGTGCATGATGAAGATTCTTTTGTGATGGCAAGGCGTCTAATTCGAGAAGAAGGATTGTTGGTAGGAGGCTCTGCGGGCTCGACTGTATGGGCAGCATTACAAGCGGCGAAAAAACTTAAAAAAGGCCAAAAATGTGTAGCCATTGTAGCAGATGGTGTTCGAAATTATTTAACAAAATTTGTTGACGATCGATGGATGACAGAGAAAGGATTTCATATCGCATGAAACAAAAAATGGAAACGCGCGTTATTCATGCAGGTCAGCATCACGATGTTGAAACAGGTGCGGTAATGACCCCGATTTATGCGACTTCAACTTATGTGCAGCCAAGTCCGGGACAACATAAAGGTTATGAATATTCACGCACGCGAAATCCGACGCGTGATGCTTTCGAAGCATGTATCGCTGATTTAGAATCAGGCACGCATGGTTTTGCTTTTGCATCCGGAATGGCTGCGATCGCAACAATTTTGGAATTATTAAAACCGGGCGATCATGTGATCGCAACCGATGATCTTTATGGCGGGACCTATCGTATATTAGAGAAAGTACGAAAGTATTCCGCAGGTATTCAAGTTTCGTTTGTTGATTTTAATGATCCTAAAAATGTAATGTCAGCGATTCGTCCTGAGACCCGAATGATTTGGGTTGAATCACCGACCAATCCATTATTAAAAATTGTCGATTTAAAACAAGTCGTAGAAATTGCTAAAAAGCACCATTTACTAAGCGTAATCGATAATACATTTGCATCTCCTATTTTACAAAGACCACTCGAATTAGGTTTTGATATTGTGATGCATTCCACCACGAAATATTTAAATGGACATTCGGATGTGATCGGTGGCGTTGTGGTGGTGTCGAAGCCTGAATTAGCGGAAAAACTCGCCTTTTTGCAAAATGCTATTGGTGCAATCGCAGGACCGTTTGATAGTTTTCTCGCGCTAAGAGGCGTTAAAACGCTTGCGTTGCGCATGGAGCGACATTGTCAAAATGCGTTAGCGTTAGCAGAATGGTTATCCACGCATCCCAAGGTATCAGAAGTCATCTATCCTGGTTTAAAAAGTCATCCACAACATCTTTTAGCGAAGTCTCAAATGCAAAATGGTTTTGGCGGCATGATTACGATGACTCTCAAAAAAGATTCTATAAAATTTTTAGAGAGATGCCAATTATTCGCATTGGCTGAAAGTTTAGGTGGAGTCGAAAGCTTGATTGAGCATCCCGCTTTGATGACGCATGCGAGTATTCCTAAAAATGAGCGGGAAAAAATTGGTATTTCCGATCATTTAGTTCGTTTGTCAGTTGGTATCGAGGCATTCGATGATTTGAAATATGATTTGGAAAATGCGTTGAAATAAACAGACCTGACTTGCTAAGACTATTGATGATCAATCGTTCGATTTTGGCGTGGTTTTTTGACTTCAGGGTAATGATTTTTGCGCGTTAATTTATCTTTGATCCAAACCACAATATATAATATAACGCCAACTAAAGCGCCAAAGATGAGAAGATAAGAGAGAATAATAATCCCTACAGCAAATAAAACAATCATAATACCAATAAAAATAAAAGGTACGAGGCGTTGCATTAGAATTTGTCCCATAAAGTTTTGGATTCTTTTGAATCATGGTTTTCATCGCGTAAACGATAAATGCGTTGGTATTTGGCGATTTCTTTTTGTTGTGACAATGAGAGTTCCGGATTCGTTTCATCAAATTTTTGTAAAAATTGATCGGTCTCACTGACGAAATTTTTATATATAGGGTAATTACTCATACTGCCGCTCCAATTAATACGATAAATTATATCATATATTGTTTACAAAATAGTCCGATTTTAGTAACTTTCCTTTGATTCAATAATGGAAAAAGTTAGGAAATAATAAAATGATATTTTGCCGAATGATCATCATTCTATGGATTGTTTTTTTCACACATCCTATCCTTGCAAAAGAAAAAGTGCAAAAAAAAGCCAAACCCAAAACTGTTTCGCTAAAGATAATTCCCAAAAAGGTAGTTTCGCAGAAGATGCTCTCACAGAAGGTGATCTATGATAAACCCGCGTTAATTGCTGAAATTAATCGCATTATTGAATCTTCGTCGGATGCAGCCATTGGTATTCAGATAAAATCCATGAAACATGGCGATTATCTCTATTCCAAAAATGAGAGTCGGCTATTTATTCCAGCAAGTACTGCCAAAATTTTGACCGCTGAGGCTGCGTTATTGTATCTCGGTGCGGAATACCGATTCCCCACGTCATTGTTGACCGATGCCACGAACCTAAAACCTGAAAACGGCATCATTCAAGGGAATTTATACCTCGTACAAAGCGGGGATCCGACGCTGACTTATTATGACTTGACCGATATGATGGTTACCTTAAAGTCCCTTCAAATCCAAGGCGTTGATGGGAATGTTTACATCGATAATACGGCCTATGACCAAGAAAATTTTGGTCCAGGCTGGATTTATGACGATAAGCAATATTGTTATTCCGCCCCTATTAATGCGAGTATTATTAATCATAATTGTTTGTCGTTTCAAATATCGCCAGCCTCAAAATCCGGTCAATTAGCAAGTATCGTGCGAAGCCCTAGGTTTTTTTATGGGACGATAGAAAATGCAATCATCACCAAAAATCCCGGCACTAAGGGCTGTTATGTGCAAATGGATAATAGTACTGACAATCTTTCCGTAGGTGGTTGTGTGATCCGAGGACGGGGATTATTGGGGGTTAGTACCGTTATTGAAAACATTGAAGAATACAATAAAGAATTGCTTACGGATCTTTTTAAACGCTATGAAATTCGGGTGAATGGTGAAATTCAGGAAGGTGAAGCCTTGCATCACTTAACCACCATCGCGGTACATCATTCGGATGCTCTGCATACTTTAATTTATGACATGTTAAAAAAATCAGACAATATCATTGCCGGAACTTTACATAAAAAAATGGGTGAGTTTTTCACGAGCCAACCGGGTACATGGCAGAACGGTGGAGAAGCGGTGAAACAAATTCTCGCGAAAAAAGCTTTTGTTGATACGAGAGATTTACACATCATCGATGGCTCCGGTTTATCGCCCGATAATCGCATTAAACCACAGCAAATGATGCAAGTATTAGATTTTGCTTTTCATAATTATGCGAATAGTTATGAATTCATCTCAGGTTTACCAATTTCAGGACGCGACGGTACGCTAAAGTTTCGTTTGCATAATGTTTATAACAAAGTACGGGCAAAAACAGGGTCTTTAGCGAAATCCGGCGTCGTCGCGCTTGCAGGTTATGCTGTTAGCAAAGACAAAGAGCCGATTGCATTTGTCATCATGATCAATGGTCACAGTGGCAATGTGTGGAAATACCGTGAAATGGAAGATAAGATCGTCACCGCGCTGACGAATTATCAGCGTGGGTGAAAACAGCTGTCATGCCAGCATGCTTTAAGCTGGCATCCAGTGGGCATCTATCGAAGCTTTCTGGATGCCAGCTTAAAGCATGCTGGCATGACACCACTCTAACTTCTTTTCAATGATTTATAAATACTATCTGAAGTTAAAGATACCCCAAGCTCATAATCTTCAATAATATCTGTCAAAGGTGGAATAATTCCCGTCATTTCCTCAACCTTTTCTTTTCGCGTTTGCCTTGATTCATGATATTCGATGATTCCAAATGCATGAAATCCTTGATAAGCAATATTGCCATTGTCTAATAAAGTTAATTTTTGCGCAGATTCTCCCGGACAAACTGGAGGCGTATATTCATCAACCATTTTTCCAGTTGTAATATTCCAACGTTTTAATTTGTTGTGATGATTGCAAGTCACAATGTTCCGGAAGGTATCTTCACATTCTTCTAAGGTAATAAGATATTTTTCATCAAGAGAAATAATAGCATCTTTAATGCTTCTTTCCTTCCCCATCTCGACTTGATAAATAAGACGAATAGGTTTATTTTCAAAAAGAGCATCATATTCAAAAATAAGAAGCTTAGCAGTGATTAGCAAAGCAAAGCGATGATTAGATAACTTTAAGAAAAAAGGTTTGCGATAAATCATATTCACGATATCGTGAGGATCATTTGGGTCATCGTAGGGAAGTGGGACTTTATAGTGAATAATTGTTCCATCTTCCAGATATACAAGATAAATGTCATTATTTTTGATAGTAATGTCGTGAGAAAAACCCGTAATAATCAAATGATTATCAGATAAAACATAGTATTGATAGTTTACGTGATAATTGTACGGTAGTAGATTTATCGGAGAAAATAATTTATTTAGAATAGATGATCCACCACTGATATTATGAATAAATAAAGATACTTCTTTTGTAACATAATGATAAGATAAATAAATCAACTGGCCATTCGGCAAAATGGATATAAATTTTTTTCCTGCAAGCTGTGCTGTATTTTTTAATGAAATGGTTCGTCGCATTTCATTTTGTATATCAAAAACCTCTATTGCTTTAGCATTTGTTGGATGTTCTAAAGTATAAAAAATTTCATTTTGATGAATACCAATGATATAACTATCTTCATTTTCCACATACATTTTTTCGTGTTTTATCCAATTAAAGCTTTCAATATTATTGTTATATTGAATAATCATATATCCTAAAGAATTATAATGAAGAGAGCTTATGTTTTTGTAAGGTATTTTATCTTCCCAGAATATATGCGATATTTTTTGTGGAGGGAAAAGTCTTTGCGAGCATCTTGTCCAACAATTTTTTTTATGATTGTTTCTCGTGTGGATGTTAAGTGTCCTTGTTTCCATTTTGTTTCCTTTAGTTGAATCTAAATAAATACTATTTATATTTAAATAGTTTAAGCAGCTATTCGTGAATCAGTATTTTTTCTTTTATGTTTTAGGGTAATTTCTACTTCAACTTTCAATCCTGCACGGTCAACTAAATCTTGCAAAGCTAATCGTATAAATTGTTCTTCAGAAAAGCCAAGTATTTTAGCATATTTGGCAGCGAGTTTAGGACTTATAGATTTTCTTTCATGTTCAATATCACATAAATGTTGTCGTGTTATTTTAAGTTTATGTGAAAAATTTACCTGTGAGATTTCTTCAGATTGTCGGATAGCCCAGATTAGCTTTCCTAAAGTCAACTTTGTACCTGTAATCTTTTCGATTTCTTTTAAAGATTTTTCTGTCATTTTGCTTTTAATACTCATGTTTATGTACCTCTTGAATTTCAACAAAACGGATGGTATCTTGATGGATGATATAAATTGCACGATAAGCAATGTTTAATCGAATTGAGCGTTGATTTTTTCTTTTACCTTTTAAAGGTTCATCATGATATCCTGGTATTTTTCTCACTTCATTTAATCCTTTATGTCCTACAGCATCAATCCAAGATTGAAGTTTTAAGCTAATATGTAAAGGAACTTTTTTTAAATTTTTAATTGCATTTGAAGTAAGATACACATCAAAAATGTCATCCATCGTTTTGTAATCCTTTTTGCTTATTTATCTATTGTACATAAAATTAGTGTACAAGTCAACTAAAGATCCGATGAGAATTTTTATGTCATTCAGAATGGCAGAATAAATGTTTCAAGAAATTTTATTACTATTTAAATAGATATTCAAACGCTTCATACCCTTCTTCTTTTAATTTCGAAGCGGGGATAAATCGTAATGAGGCAGAATTCATGCAATATCGTTTACCTGTTTCTTTCGGACCATCATCGAATACATGACCTAAATGAGAGTCGGCTTCTTTAGATCTCACTTCAACGCGTGACATTCCAGCGGTACGATCCGCGGTGGTGGTAACTGCTTCCGGGTGGATGGGTTTGGTAAAGCTCGGCCAACCTGTGCCGGAATCGTATTTATCGGTGGAGCTAAAA
>JABDEN010000016.1:25336-28933 GCA_013287025.1 Gammaproteobacteria bacterium
GAGCTAAAAAGTGGTTCACCTGACACAATATCCACATAAATTCCAGGTTCTTTGTTGTTCCAATATTCATTATGGAAAGGCGGTTCGGTACCACAATTTTGAGTTATGTGAAATTGTTTTTCTGATAACTGTTTTAATCGAACTTCTTTATCAAAATCTTTTGGTTTTGTCATTTCTATGTCCTTATAAGTAATTATCACGTTCTGTCATGCCAGCTAAAAACATGCTGGCATGACAGAGTTTTAAAAAGTTATACTAAATAATTTAATAATGATAAATCCAATAACAACCGCACTCAAAAAACCCCACAAAAAATACCGCTTTTTATGCGAAATAAGTGTCACTCTTTTTTTGAAAAATTGATCTTCTTGCATTCTACGTTGATTCGCTAAAACATCATGAATCAACCCCGGAATTTCAGGGAATTTCTCAGACCAATAAGGTAAATTTTCACGAATGCGTCGCAAAAATGCTTTAGCGCCGACTTGTTTTTTTAACCATTTTTCTAAAAAAGGAGAGGCGGTTTTCCATAAATCTAAATCTGGATAAAGCTGACGACCGACGCCTTCAATATTTAATAATGTTTTTTGCAATAAAATTAATTGCGGTTGTATATTAATATTAAAGTGTCTCGCCGTCTGAAATAATCGTAATAATAATTGTCCGAACGAAATTTCTTTTAGCGGTCTTTCAAAAATTGGTTCAGACACTGCGCGAATAGCCCCCTCAAATTGATCAATCCGAGTATCAGGCGGTAACCACCCTGAAGAGATATGCAATTCGGCAACACGCTGATAATCGCGTTTAATAAAAGCTAGCATATTTTCAGCTAAATATCGCTGATCTTTGGTATTCAAAGATCCTACAATGCCAAAATCGACAGCGATAAATTGTGGATTTTCTAAATTATCTTTTGATACAAAAATATTTCCGGGGTGCATGTCAGCATGAAAAAAACTATCACGAAACACTTGGGTGAAAAAAATCTCAACGCCGCGTTCGGCCAAGTTTTTCATATTAAAACCAGATGATTTTAATTCTTGAATACTGTGTACCGGTATTCCTTCGATGCGCTCCATCATGAGAATTTTTTTGTTGCAATATTCCCAGATAATTTCCGGGACATATAACAATGGAGAATGTTTGAAATTTCTTTTTAATTGCGAAGCATTTGCGCCTTCGCGCATTAAGTCTAATTCATTAAAAAGTGTTTCTTTGATTTCAGCGACCATTTCTTTAGGCTTAAAACGACGGCCTTCTTTAGAATAGTTATCAACTAATTTTGCTAATGTTTCCAATAAATCTACATCACGTTCAATTATTTTTTGAATATCTGGACGAAGTATTTTGATCGCAACGTGTCTGCCATCATGCAGAATTCCCGCATGAACTTGTGCAATAGATGCAGAGGCTAAGGGTTGATCCATAAATTCCAAAAAAACTTCTGGGATTTTTTTTTGTAAAGCCTCCTCAATCATTTTTTTGGCGATTCGCGTTTCAAAAGGAGGAACGCGATCTTGTAATTTTTCAAGTTCGACTGCAATGTCATCAGGAATAAGATCACGACGTGTTGAGATGACTTGCCCCGCTTTTATAAATATAGGACCAAGATCAATCAAAGCGAGACGAATTCGTTCTCCGCGTGATAATTTATTTTTTAAAAGCCAATACCATGGATTAAAATAACTTAAAAAACGGAGAGGATAAAACCAGGGGGATTCAAAAATAATTTCATCAAGATTATAGCGGATTAATACAAAATTAATATGTATCATCCGAATCAGACGAGAAAAAAATTTCACGTTAAACCTCTTTTAATAATTTTCTAATTTTTGCTTCTAATCGATCGACGTCTAACCTGAGTTGATCGACATCATTAAAAAAATCGAGGACTTCTTCTTTCCCCGGAAATATTTGCGTTTCTTCGTGTAAATATTCCTTGAAATTGTCTTTAAGTGTAGAGGTTACATTACTTTTGAAAGCGCGAATTTTTCGAGAGAGTTGTCCCATGTGATATGAGGGAATATCACCAATCCAGTAAGCCAAATATTCTTCGTAATCGACATCCAATGAATCGAATAAATCTATGACTTTTTGACCTAATTCTAGATCTCCTTCAATAGTAACATCATCTGCAAAAAAACTTTTGCGATGATGTTTATCTAAGCTCATTCGTAATAGCGAAAGCGGTGTGCCTTTAATAATCGTGTCTGGTTTTTCGCGAGCTTTGCAAATCTCGATGGTTGAATTTGTAAAAATCAATTGAAAGGTAAGTGGAATACTTAATAATTCAATTGTCACAACTTTATTATCAATAGCTTTTATTCTTTTTGATGACTCAGGGTCTAGAGCGAGATATTGATTAAGTACGGATTGTAAATTTCTTTCGATAAATGCGCGCATTAGTATTTAAATCCCTTATGTAAAGCCACAACGCCACCAGTAAGATTATGATAACTGACATCTTCAAATTGACATTCCATCATGAGATTTTTTAAGTGTTCTTGGTCTGGATGTTGTCGAATCGATTCGACCAGATATTCATAACTTTCTTTGTCACCAGTAATCCATTCCCCCATTTTGGGAATTATTTTAAAAGAGTATTTATCATAAATTTTATCGAGGAACGGCAAAGTGGGTTTTGAAAATTCCAACACTAATAGTTTTCCACCTGGTTTTAATACACGATATATAGAGTGAAGTGCAGCGATTTTATCGGTGACATTACGAAGCCCAAAAGCAATGGTGATACAATCAAAATAGTTTTCTTTGAAAGGTAATTTTTCTGCATCTGCCTCGACGAACGTAATATTATTGATAATAGCTTCATCTAATAATCTTCTGCGACCTTCGGCCAACATACTTCTGTTAATATCAGAAAGGATGGTAAGCCCTTGATGACCCACGCGGCGCGCGAATGCTTTGGCAAGATCACCGGTTCCGCCCGCAAGATCTAAGACATAATGTCCAGATCGTACTCCACTTTGTTCAATCGTAAATTTTTTCCATAAGCGATGTAAACCAAATGACATCACATCATTCATCAAATCGTATTTGCTTGCAACGGAATGAAATACAGATTCAACTAATTTTGATTTTTCCGTGATGGGTACTTCTTTAAATCCAAAATCCGTCGTCGTTTTTTTCATTATTTATTGCCGTATCCAATTGCAAATAATAAATCCCGTTGATATTGTGAGACATAAGTTGTTTTTTTGGCTAAAGGTGAATCTAACATCGCATTATTCTCGTAACAAATTTCGTAAAGTATAGCCTAATTTTTGTACTTCGACAAACGTTAAACATATGTTAAAATGAATAATATCAGGTGAAAATGGAATAAGAGACGAGGTTATTATGAGATCATTACGTTTTTTTCTGGTTTTTATTTTTCTCATTATCCTGATTATTGTCCTTGTGCCTTTTTTAAATGGCTGGTTTTTCAAACAAAAATATTTTGAACTCATCCAATCTTTAAATACAGATACAGAAATTAAGTTTCAAATTCGTGAGTATCATCTTGGCTGGAGACATTCCACAGCATTAGTCGATATTACTATTCCATCCTCTTACGATAATTTCAATCATTTTACATTA
>JABDEN010000017.1 GCA_013287025.1 Gammaproteobacteria bacterium
AAACTGCCTTAATGCAATATATTAAATCAAAAACAGAGTTCAATAATAATCGAGGGCAATTAACAGAAGCGAAATTTTTATATCAAAATAAATTGATATCGGATGATGATTTTAAGTCAAAACAAACGAATTTTTATACCGCACAACTTTCAATGGTTGAATCTGAAAATACACTGACGACGCTTATCAAACAATTAGATGTGAAAGGATTTAATTTTTATTCATTAACAATTGAGGATATTGATAAAATTAATCAGATATTGCATGCAGAAGATGGTTCGCAAAAAATTCGTATTCTTGCACCATCGAAAGGTGTGGTGCTGGTACCCATGAAAAATGAAGCTTCAGAAAATGTTCAGAAAAAAATATTAATAGGAAATGAAGTAAAAAAAGGCGATATGCTCGCGATGATCGGTGATATTTCTGGATTTGTTATTCATATCAATGTCAATGAATTCAATGTGAATCAATTAAAAGTAGGGCAAGATGTCATTGTGACTGGTAGCGCTTTTCCGAAATATATTTTGCAAGGTAAAATTGCAAACATCGATCATCAAGCACAATCATCGGGAGGCGGATTACCGGTTTTTCCCGTTGAAATTTTGGTTCCTGATTTAATTCCCGATGCGCGCGCCAATATTCATATCGGCATGAGCGCGAAAGTGGATATTAGTATTGAAACGCCTCCTGTCATTACACTTCCGCTCACTGCTATTTTTTCTAAAAATAATATGTCTTATGTGAAAATAAAAAAAGGTGAAAAGATTATGGAGATGCCTGTGAAGACTGGACTCACCACAGCAAGTTCGGTTGTGATTGAGTCGAGTTTGAAGGTGGGGGATAGGGTGGTGATTTAGCTGTCGTTTATATCACCCCCCTCACCCGCCGCACGAAAAGCACGTGCGTCGACCTCTCCCACAAGGGGAGAGGTGCAAAAATTAACCTCTCCCCTTGTGGGAGAGGTCGACACGCGCAGCGTGGCGGGTGAGGGGGCGAGTTTGTGCAACAACGGAGGGTGTTATACTAAGGCGACGGACTCTTATACCCATGATTTTTCCTGCATTTTTGTATTTCTTCCCACGCTACTTTACCGCCAGCGGCTAAGCCTGCAGCGCCTCCTCCAATCACGATGGTTGGCAATGCAGCTGCCCATAATCCCATTGCCACTGCAGGAACTAGGTAATAAGTCAGTGATAACAATGATGCAACACCGCCAGAGACTGCGGCTAACTGATAAGGTTTTGCATGTTTAAAAAATCCTAAATCGACGCCTACGGATTTTAATTCTGGCATCACTTTGGATTGTTGTCTGGGTCGGCGGTGGTAAGGAGGGGTGGGTTTTAAATCGTCTTTTTCTACATCGATGTTATTATCTAGCATATTGAAACTCCATTTCTTAACATTAATATCTTAAACCTTAAACAGTGTAAAATACCTCATTTCATTTTGGAAGTTGATATTGTGAAATTTCTTCATCATGTGCGAGAAGGTTTTCTGCATTTACGAACGACGAAGCTGCGTTCGACGTTAGCATTATTAGGAATACTAGTGGGAACGGCTTCTGTCGTTGCCATGGTTCTCGGCGGACAATTGGCGACAAACGAAGCGTTAAAACAATTTAAAGTGCTAGGAACGGATTTATTAGCAGTCTCTGTCACCAATAATGATAATGCAGAACATAATAACGAAATGAATTTAACTTTTTCGCAAGCAATAAATATTTCGAAAGCAAGTAATGATATTGTTAATTCAGCAGCTTATACGCAATTATTTAGTCCTATGCAGTTTGACGGGCATGAGCTTAATGAAACGGTGCTGGGTGTCACAGAAAGTTTCGCTGAAATAATACATGTTGATGTTGTAGGGCGATTTATTTCTGATTTAGATGGCTATGCTTTTTTTTGCGTCATTGGAAATGACGTTAATGAAAAAATTCAATCGTATACTTTGAAAAGTGCGATTGGTCAGCAAATACAAATTGGAAAAAATATTTTTACGATTATTGGCGTTGCAAAGCCATGGCAAGAAAGTAGTTTCGTCTATGCGAACATTGATCATGTTGTCATGATTCCCATTCAAACTTCGATGGTGTTAAGTCAATATTCGACGATTAATAACATTATCATTCGCCTTAAACCCGATGCGAACATTGCATTGGTCGAAGACAAAATTTCACAATATATTCGTCAATTTGTACCGAATAAAAATTTATTTTTTCGTAGTGCAAAAGAATTAATTGCGCGTATGGCGAAACAAAGTCAAATTTTTACAATTTTTTTAGGGTTAATTGGCAGTATTTCATTAATCGTCGGTGGGATTGGCGTGATGAATATCATGTTAGTATCAGTCGTATTAAGAAGGCGCGAAATTGGTATTCGCTTAAGTGTAGGCGCAAAACCGCGAGATATTCAATTATTATTTTTGCTTGAAGCAGTAATATTGTCGGTTTTTGGAGGGATTTTAGGAATAATCATTGGTGTTACGATCGCTTACATCATGGCGAAAATGTGGCATTGGGAATTTATGTTTTTTTTACTACCGCCGGTGATTGGATTTAGTGTATCTGTTGCAGTCGGCATTTTTTTTGGATTTTATCCTGCGTATCATGCCTCCGAGTTGGATCCGATTGAGGCGTTGAGGACGTAGCGCTGTCATGCCAGCTAAAAGCATCATAGGTATCTACACAACCGTCGTCCCGCGATTTATTCGCGGGATCCAGTGGCAATGATTAAGCTGCTCTGGATCCCTTAGGACTTGCCGCGGGACGACGGCTAAAGGCATGACAGTGAAGCTAATTACTACAATGCGAAATATTTCGTTTTTGCAAATACCGCTGATGATAATCTTCCGCGGGATAAAATTCCGTGGCAGGAATAATTTCTGTCACAATGGGGTGGCGATATTTTTTGGATTTTTCTAGTTTAGTTTTTATTTTATGAGCGCTTTTTTCTTCTTCTTTTGAATAATAAAAAATAATTGAGCGATATTGACTACCGATATCAGGGCCTTGGCGATTTTTAGTCGTGGGATTATGGTGATCGAAAAAAAATTGCACGAGCGCTTCATATGAAATAACAGAAGGATCAAATTCAATTTCTACAGTTTCTGCATGACCGGTGGTATCTTTGCAAACTTCTTTATAGGTGGGATTTTTCGTGTGGCCTCCCGCATAACCGACACGTGTATTGATAATGCCATTCAATTGACGAAAAAATTCTTCGACTCCCCAAAAACATCCTGCGGCAAACATTGCTTTGGCCATAACATATCCTTTTGCGAACTCGGTTCATTCATCTTAAAAGAATATATTAAGTTTAGCAAATAAGGCTTTATGTTAAATTTTTTTTCATTAAAAATAAAACGATCTTGTTTTAGGCTGTACATAGGTTTGCGTAGGACCGGCGAAGCTTTCAAAAAACGATTCCCCATTTTTTGTGAATCGATAAGCTTGAAGCGCTAGTGGGATAGTTTTTAAAGAAATGACGCCATTTTCATTTTTACAAAACACTTCGCAGTCATTGAGTTGAAACCCCATCATTCCATTGATAGGCGCTGCCAAAAAAAATCCGTCATAACATTTATCGCGACCTTTTTCATCTACCGTGGATAATTTATCGTTTAACATTTGAATATTTGTCACGCCAAAAATAGGATTCATGGATATTAAACCTTTAATGTCCTTCGACGTTTGATTAGTATCGCCGCCAGCAATAGTAACAATATCTCTATCGGAATTTAACTTCATTAAATGAATGATTGAATCAAAATAAGAATCGGTATAACTGAGATGAAGATTGATTAAAGAGACAAATTGTTGAGATGCTTTGTGTTGTAGGACAGTGTTCCAACCACGATAACAATCTTTGCTATCTCCCAGAATTCCATATGGTTTATTCGAACTAGTAAATGTAGCGGTGCTATAAATCGTGGCCATTGGTTGATTTCTGGAATCTGCTATCGTACTGATGTTGATATTGTAACCTTTCGCATATAATGCTTGTAAGAATTCTTTTTTTAACTTCATCAGTGCTGTCTCATGTTCTTTAGTAGAAAATTTAGATTTGTGATATGGATTTAAAAAATCAATTTCCTGTAAAAACATAAAATCAATCGATTTTTTTTCTAATAAATCGAGTATTTTATTGATTTGTTTCTTTTTTCGAATCAAATATTCTTGAAAATTCTCGGATTTATCCCATGGGTTATTTGCAAATCTTCCGTTATTTTCAGCTTTAGAAAAACCAGAATCCATCATATTATTTGTCGCGCCCATTAATTGAAATATATGTTGTTGTTGATAACCATAAACATCCAAATATAAATCAAACGACATCGTTTGGATTCCGTGATCAGAAAGTGCATCTTCTAGTGTTATGTTTTTAGGCGGTGTGGGCAGTAAGCTTGTTTTACTAAAAAATTTTGACTCACAGCGTACTTTTTCAGGTTCTAATCTTGGTTTTACGACTTCTGATGGCTGTAAGCTTAAACATGCTTGGAATAATGCAGCGGTGGTAGATAGTGACGATTGAGATATATCTTTTAATGGTGAAACATAAGTGGGTTGTGTGGTATCAATCGGTTGTAAATTGTCGATATATTCCGGGTTCACTTTTATTGGTTTAAGTTTCAAATCTTCGATGAATGAATCTCTGTTGCTGATGCGAGCAGGGTTTTGTAATATTTCTTTAGGTTTAATAGGTTCTAGTGGTTGTAATTTAGTTGAACTGACTGGGACATAAGTAAATTTTCGTTTATTCATGTCGCGATCTTTTTCACGTTCTCTTTTTTTGCGGCCTACATTTTTTGAAGGCGGTTTCCCGCGTCGAGTATTTTTAGGTTTTTCAGTTTTAACTTGTTTTTTTGAAGCAGGTACGGGTTTAGGAACTGTAATGATTTTAGCGGGTTCCGGATCTTTCGCAACGATGGTTTTAATAGGTTCTGGTTCTCTGTTTGAAACGACAATATTTTCAAAAGGTTGTTTTAAAGGAGTTACCATTTTAATGGAGGGTTGTTTGAAAACCTTGACGGGTTTCGCTGGTTTTTCTTCTACCCAATCTTCGACGCCATGATCAAGCTTCGTTTCAACTGGAGTTTCTGAAAGCGTTTCCGATTTTTTAGATTCTAAGGGTGGTGTAGTCTTTCCATGTGCAGAAGCTGTTTTCGAATTTTTATTTTTTTGCTTGGCATTTTTTGTCTTTGGCGTGATTGCTACATTATCTAGTTCTATTTTTTTTAGCATTCCATCAAGCTTTGACAATAATTTTTTAATACTTTCAATATCTTTTTGAATAGGTTTTGCTTTATCGTTTAAAATTTTAAAGTCCGATAATTGTTTCGAGTATTGTTGAATAAATTTGTTATCTTTATAGTTTGTGGAAAGTTTTTTTAGATGTGAAAACTCGAGTTTTTGATAAGACTTTTGCAAGTCTTTAATTTTGTTATCTACGTCCTGATGTTTTGCGGTAAATTCTTTTTGGATAAGTGATAATTTTATAGGTAAATCCTCTTCTTCTTTGTCTTCCGCCGGTTTTTTTGTGAGGTGATAAAATTTGAGGGCGCGATCTAATTTTGCTGGACTCCATTTATTGTTAGGTTCGTTTGGAGAGATATCTTTTTTTAATAACATTTCAATAATTTTTGGTTTTTCACAAAGTACTGCAATTTGTAAAATATTTAAAGAAACTTGATTTTTTGTTCCTAATAATTTTTTCATTTCCGTCGCGCGTAATTTTTTTTCTGCGAAGGCAATTAAATTTTTGCTATTTATTTCATTTTTTATCAACGCTAGATTTTCTGAAGGAATCACTTCTAAAAGATTTATTTTTTCAAGTGCCATTAAAGCAATAAGATTATTTTGAACAAAAGAGGTGAAAGATTCTAATTCGATTTCTCTCGGAACTGCTTTATGTTCGATTAATAATTCAATAGATTTTAGATCTTTTTGTTCTAATGCGAATTGCAAAAGACTTCTATTGTTGACGACCTCATTAGGGTTTACTTTGCTTTCTAATAAAATTTTGATGATTTCATATTGCCGTCTTTCAATAGCAAAAGCAATCAATCCTAATTTTTTACTTTCCGGTAAAATGTCTGGATGTTGAAATATTGATTTAATTGCTTCAACATTTGCAGTTTCTATAAAAAAATGTAAGGAAGGTAGCATATCATCTTTTAAAATATCATATTTTTTAACGATGATTAACTGAGTTAAAAATTCTAACGAATTTTGCGCATTTTTCTTAACTGCTAAAAGTAAATAATGCACACCTTTTTTAAGGTTTTGTTTGGTGCCAAACCCATTGGTATATAAAAATCCCAACATGCGTAGCCCTTCAGGACAATTTTGATTTGCGCTTAATTCTGCTAAACGGAATGATTCTTTCTCATCTTTTGGTATGCCGTTGCCATTAAAATGCATCGAGGCTAAATACGCTTGCGATGCTGCATTTTTTTTTCCTGATAACTGCAACCAATGATGCGCTTTTTCATAATCTTGAGTAATTCCATTTTCTCCAGATAAATATATAAAGCCTAAATTGGTTTGCGCTAATGTATGATTTCGATTGGCAGCGGGAAGATACCATTTTTCAGCTTTCTTAAAGTCTTTAACAATACCCTTCCCGAAATAATAATAATTTCCCACAAAGTATTGCGATTCTGGGACTCCTATTATTGCAAAGGGAAGATGTAATTCCATTGCTTTTTTAGAATCCTTGTCTACTCCAGTTCCGCGTTCGTACATGATGGCTAAGAAAGTCGTTGCTGAGTAATTGTTTTGTCCTGCGGCTAATTTGAACCAATACGCGGCTTTTTTAAGATCTTTTGGAACATTCATGCTTCCTGCATGATACAATTGCCCTAAGCACACTTGGGCGGGGGCGTAGCCTTCTCCTGCTGAAAAACTAAGTAATTTCACGATTTCTTTTTTTTCTAGTTCTGTGGGTTTCATATCCATTCGGGAAATTGCTAAATCGTATGCTTTTTGAGGCGTGAACGGCATTGATTTTTTTTTGAGCATAAGTGTTATCTGTTTAGGTTGGTAAAAATATTCAACAGATTGTATACAAAAGTCAAATTAGTGTACAGTAAAATAATACGTCACCAACCCCTAAAACACCTTATACTGACAGGCGGATACGTCAACTCTGGATCCCACGAACAGGTCGCCGCGTGACAACGGTTGTGTGATCAGTAGACGGAGCGCTTTGATTGTCATTAAATGGCTCTCCTTTTTTGGTGAATCGCATGGCGTGACCACCGCCGGTTATAATTTTTGATTGAATCACATCCTTTTCATTTTTCTGAAAAACTTCGCAATCACCAAATTGAAATCCTATTATTCCATCCTGAGGCGGTCCTATAAAATACCCGTCATAACATTTATCACGACCTTTTTCATCTTTCGTTGATAGTTTGTTGTCTGACATTTGAATATTGGTGACGCCAAATTTAGGATTCACCGATACTAAGCCGGGTATATCCTCTGGCGTATGATTCGTATCGCCGCCAGCAATAGTCATCACATTTTTCTTGGAATTTGATTTCATTAAATCAATGATGGAATTGAAATATGAATCAGCATAACTGAGATGAAGATTCATTAAAGAAACGAATTGACCTGAAGATTTATGTTGCAACAGAGTAACCCAGGCGCGATTATATCCGTTGCTATCGGATAACGTGCCATAACAACATTCTGGATTGATAAATTTAAATGTAGAAACTCGATAAATAGTAGCCATCGGTTGAATGTCAGTTTGAGAAGATGTGCTAATAAGTATGTCATAACCCTTCAATGCTAATTTTTCTATAAAATCTGTTCCAAAATTATAAATTTTCGATTGTTCTTCCGAAGAAAATTTAAATTTGTGGTTGGGATTTACAAAGTCAATTTCTTGTAAAAACATAAAATCAACAGAATTTTTTTCTAAGATTTCGAATATTTTAGTCATCGCTTGTTTATTTTTTCGAGTCCAATATTCGCTAAAATTTTCTGATTTGTTCTCTTGATTATTTGAAAATTTTCCCTTATTGTCTTCTTTAGAAAAACAACGATCTAATAAATTATAAGTCGCGCCGACGAGTCTAAATTTGTGACATTGATTACGATTCTTATCTTCAGTCATTAAATCAAAAATCATGGTTTGGTATCCATGATCAGAGAGCATATCTTTTATTGTTACACTTTTAGAATCATCTAACATTCTTGATTGGAGAACTGGTTTGCTAAAAAGTTTTGATTCAAAAGGTTTGGCAGTTGGTTTTAATTTTGATTTCAAAGAGGTTTTGAGTAATGAAGCGGTGGTACTCTTCGGAATAATTTGTTGATCCATTGCGGGCGTAATTTTTTCTTCTGAGGAAATAGACTTTTCCTCATTTTTTATTTCAGGCGTCTCAATTGAAATATCGATAGTCGCGGTGGTTTTCTCTACTTCAGGTATTTCGACTGGTGTATCAATAGTAATGGTTTCTGGTGTTGTTTTTTCTTCTTCCTCTATTTCCATTTTGTCGATTGAAACGGTGGGTGTGGTAAGCGTTTTGGCTTTTTTATTTTTATTTTTTTTCTTAGATTTTTTTTGAGTGTTTTCTACCTGTTTGTCATCTTTTTCAAGTTTTTTTGGCGATAATAATTTCTCGATATCAAGTTTCATTAAACTTGCTAATTTACTTGGACTCCAATCGTTGTTTGGTTCGTTAATAGGAATACCTTTTTTCAGTAACGTTTCAACGAGCTTTTCTTTACCATGAAGTATCGCAATTTGTAATATGTTAAGCGAAAGTTCTTTTTTTTCTCGCAGTAATTTTCTCATTGCATTTTCGCTCTTAGTCTTTTTTGATAAAGCCAGCAAATCCTCGCGTTTTAATTTTTTCTTAAAAGAAGAGAGATGAGTTGTTGGAAGAACATCAAGGAATTGAAATTTTTCTTTCTCTATGATTAGCGATAAGTTTGTTTGCACGAATGCGGCAAAGGATTTCATGTCTTTTTCTATGGGGACGGCTTTGTGTGCTAATAACAACTCGATAAACTTTATTTCATTGAGTTTTAATGCGGCTTGAAGGGGTGTTTTATTATTGACGATCGCAGTCGTTGCTTTGTTTTCTAATAATATCCGCGTACATTTATATTGTTTTTGTTCTATCGCATAAGAAAGTAGTAATGATTTATTAAATTCTGATAATTTGATGGGTTTTGTTAGTAACGCTTGCATAGCTTCAATATTTGCAGTTTTTATTAGGAATTGCAGGGCGGGTAAAATATCTGTTATAAACTCAGATTTTTCTAAAAGAAGCGCTATTAATAAATCAGGAGATTCTTTTTTTGTTCCCTGTAAAAAGTATTGTAGTGCTTTATTATAATCTTGCGGAACGCCCACGCCTTTTTCATACATAATGCCTAGTTGAATAAAAGCTTTACTTTCTTTATGTTTAGCGGCTTTCATAAACCAAGAAAAAGCAATTGCTGGATCAGGAGGCGTGGCTTCTCCATTAAGATATAGGAAACCTAATTGTAATTCTGCCGGAGCATATTTGTTCTCTGCTGCGAGTTTCATCCATTGAAAGCCTTTGCGTAAATTAAGACTTGTGCCTTTGCCATCCAAATACATGCAAGCTACCAAGTATTGCGCTTCCTGGTGATCTTGTTTTGCGGCTAACTGAAAAAGATTGAATGCTCTTCCATAATCCGTTGGTATCTCTTCTGCTCCCTTGGAATATAGTAATCCCAAACTGTATTGTGCTAAAGGGAAATCCTGACCAGCGGCGAGTTCAAGCCAATATTTTGCTTCTTTAGCATCCTTTTCTACCCCGAGACCATTTTTATAACTTAAACCTAAATTATATTGTGCCTCTGCATGATTTTGCAGGGCAGCTTTTCGATACCAATAGAGGGCTTTTTTTTCATCTATCGGGACCAATTGACCCGTTTCAAAATTTGCGCCAAGCGCAAATTGTGCACCTGCGAAATTTTGATTAGCTGCTCGTTCTACCCAATAAAATGCTTTTTTATTATCTTGCGGAACACCTCTTCCATCTCGGTACATGATGCCTAAATTGTATTCGGATGGCGAAAATTTTTGATCTGCTGATAATTGATAAAGCCGCGCGGCTTCTTTATCATCTTTTTGGACGCCTTCACCATTACGATAACAACAGGCGAGACTAAAGAGACCATATGGATTTCTCTGTTCTGCCGATAAACGATAGTAACGTATAGCCTCCGGCATATTTTGCGTTACACCTAATCCTTCTTGAAGAAGATAACCGAGATTGGCTTGGCTTACCGCATTATTTTTATTTGCGGAAATTTGATACCAGTGAAATGCTTCTTTATAATCTTGAGGGATCCCATGAGAACCACTTTTATAAATATCACCTAACTCATTGGCGGCATTGGGATTTCCATGATTCTCAGCTGAACTTCGAAGCAATGATATCGCATGTCGTAATTTGTCAGGATCATCTATTCCGGATTTTAAATACAGAATGGCTGCACGATAAAAGCTTTCGCCTAAGTTGGATATGTCTACTTCTACGCTTAAGCTAAAATCAGGAGGTTTTCTATGCATAACGATTTCTCAAAGATTTCTAAGTTATGCAAATTATATACAAGAGTTAAATAAATGTACATTTATTTATTTAAAACTATCAAAATATTCAGCTGTTCCCGCTAACTTTTCGCGATGGGGTGTTCTTAGAGGGAATTGCTGCAAAATAATATTATTTGGATTAATTATCCACACAAGTCTCGATAGGGCGTTCTGTCAGACTTGTTTCTCCTGGAAATAGTGTTTCAGTACCATATTCTGCCCATGCACCATCATAAACACCATGCGCATCATAATTCATGATATCTAATAGAAAATCTAAAATAGGCGCAGTAATGCCAGATCCACAGGTAATTAACATAGGTAAAGAAGGATCAAGGTTTAAATCGGAAAGTTTTTTTCGAATTTTATCTTGCGGTAGAAATGTTCCATCTTTTTCAAACAAAATAAAATATGGCAAACAAACACTGCCAGGAATATGTCCTGATCGAAGTCCCGCGCGAGTTTCTTTCCCGCCCGCATAACGCACGGGGTGACGTACATCCACAATTTGCTGAGTTGGATTTTTTAAATTGTTTTTTACATCAGTCAATGTTCGTAAAAATTGAGATTTCCATTCTGCTTTATAAACTTTCGCCCCCACGTTTTTGTTACCCGATTCTGTTTTAAAACCTGCACTTTCATACGCTTTAAAACCACCGTCTAAAATGTAAAGTTGATGAGGATTGTGCCCAAACATTTTAAACATCCATAGCGCGCGCGCCGAACTATGCAGCTCACTATTGTCATAAATAATAATTTTAAAATCATTCCGAATGCCTAAATTGCCTAGTTTTTCGCTAATAATTTTTTCGTCTTGCATTAACATGGAAGGAATCGCACTTCCCGCATCACAAAATTCGGTAATATCGAAAAATTGCGCGTCTACAATATGTTTTTCTATAAATTCTTGTTTCGCATTACGCGTTTCATCTAAATGAAAACTGGCGTCAAGAATCACTAAATTTTTTTGGCTTTTGCGAAATTTGTCGAGTTGAGCCGCATTAATTAACCAAGGCATTTTTTTATCCTTTTAGAAGAATTTTATTGCGGTTCATTATAACCAATAAACAAAAATAAACAAAAATAACCAAATGACATCCACAAAATGCCAATACCATGAGACGGCTTCAAAACCAAAATCATGATGTGGTAAAAAATGGCCTTTCAGACATCGAATCAAAATAACGGAGAGCATCGTGAGTCCTATCATCACGTGCGCCGCATGAAAACCGGTTAACATGAAAAATGTTGACCCGTAAATACCGCTATATAAAGTCAAGTTGAATTGTGTATAAGCTTCCGTATATTCATAGGCTTGCAGGCTTAAAAAAATAAGTCCCAAAAGAATGGTGATCGATAAAAAAACGTTAAGGATAATTCTTTGATTGGTTTGCAAACCCCAATGCGCGACCGTTACGGTGAGTGCACTACTTAATAAGATCAAAGTATTAAGCGCTGGTAATCCGAATGCTGACATCACTTCGTGCGGGCCTGGGAAAGCGGTCGGATTTGGGTTTTTTAATAAAGGCCAGGTTGCTTTAAATTGCGGCCACAAAATCGTGTTTTCACCAAGTTCAGGCACTGCATATAATCGAATATAAAATAATGCGAAGAAAAAAATCCCGAACAAAGCCACTTCCGACGTGATAAACCAGATCATTCCAAACCGATAAGTACGATCCATTTTGGGATTGTGCAATCCGTGTAAACTTTCATCAATGACAGTGCTAAACCAACCATACATAGTATAGGCGAGTAGCAGCGCGCCACTCATAAACAAATAATGTCCGTACCAATTTTGATGAATAATATTAATGATGCCGAGCACGAAGCAAAATAATCCTAGCGATCCTAATAACGGCCAATGACTCGGTTTTGGTAAAAAATAAGGTTTGGTTGTCATGACACTTCCTCGGCAAAAGTGTGATAGGGCGCGGGTGAGGGGACGGTCCATTCTAAACCTTCCGCACCTTCCCACACGCGAGAGGATGCGGTAACGCCACCCCGAATCGTGGAAATAATGTTATATAAAAAAATAAATTGGGCGGCACCTAAAATAAAAGCGCCGATCGTTGCGATTTCATTAAAACTGCTATATTGCAGGGCATAATCGGGAATGCGTCTCGGCATCCCTGCGAGTCCTAAAAAATGCATGGGGAAAAAGGTAATGTTGACCGCGATGACGGTTAACCAAAAGTGGATTTTGCCCAGCGTTTCATTGTAATAATGCCCAGTCCATTTGGGTAGCCAATAATAAACGCCGGCAATAATCGTAAAAAGTGCACCAGTCACTAATACATAATGAAAATGCGCCACGACAAAATAAGTATCTTGATATTGATAATCGGCAGGTACAATGGCAAGCATTAATCCTGAAAAACCACCAATCGTAAACAAACACACGAAGGCGACGGCAAACAACATCGGTGTTTCGAAAGTGAGGGAACCTTTAAACATCGTGCCGACCCAATTAAATACTTTAATGCCTGTCGGGACTGCGATAAGCATCGTGGTATACATAAAAAATATTTGTGTGGGTAGGCTAATCCCCGTCGTAAACATGTGATGCGCCCATACGATAAAAGAAAGAAAAGCAATGGATGCAAGTGCTGCCACCATAAAAGTATAACCAAATAATTTTTTTCGACTGAACGTTGGAATAATTTCAGAAATAATGCCAAAACCCGGCAAAATCATGATGTAAACTTCAGGGTGACCAAAGAACCAAAATAAATGTTGATACATAATGGGATCGCCGCCACCCGCGGCATTAAAAAAACTGGTTCCAAAATGTCGATCAAATAGCATCATTGTGACAACACCTGCCAACACCGGCATCGCGAGAATTAATAAAAATGCGGTAATTAACCATGACCAAACAAATAATGGCATTTTCATCAATGTTATCCCGGGTTCGCGCATATTTAAAATGGTGACAATGATATTAATCCCACCCAAAATCGATGAGATCCCCAAAAGATGAATCGCGACAATTAAAAAATCGGTGCTAGGCGGACCAAAAGTTGTCGACAATGGTGCGTACATCGTCCAACCAAAATTAGGTCCGCCTCCACCCAAAAAGAATGTACTTAGCATAATGGTAAAAGCAAAAGGTAAGATCCAAAAACTCCAATTATTGAGCCGTGGCAGCGCCATATCTGGCGAGCCAATCATGAGAGGGATCATCCAATTGGCAAGACCTATAAACGCGGGCATGATGGCGCCAAAAATCATGATTAAACCATGCATGGTTACCAATTGATTGTAAAATTCAGGTTGAAAATAACTTAAGCCAGGATGAAATAATTCTAAACGGATGAGCATCGCGAGTATGCCACCGATGAAAAACATCGTGCCGCTTAATATTAAATATAAGGTGCCAATGTCTTTGTGATTGGTGGTGAAGAGCCAGCGAGAGATTCGGGGTAACATACTTCTCCTATTTCTTGTCATTCCCGCGCAGGCGGGAATCTATTCATAATGGATTCCCGCCTGCGCGGGAATGACACCCAATGTTAAGATGAAGTCTTTGACTTCGCATCAGTCACCTCTTGCACCGTCACCGCCTCCCCCTTATTCCCCCACGAATTTCTTTCATAAGTAATGACCGCAGCTAATTCTTCGTCACTAAACTGATCTTTAAACGATTGCATCGCGGTCCCAGGTTTACCGAATAATACGATGTGTAAATGATCTGCCACGGGGCCTGTGGCGATCTTACTTCCTTTTAATGCAGGATACGTCGGCGGCAGGCCTTCGCCCGTCACTTGATGGCATGCAGCACATGTTCCTTCAAAGACCTGTTTACCTTTCGCCATTTGTTCATCGGGTGTCATGGGTTTTGGTGGCGTCGCAACCGCTTGCGGCTGTCCTGGTGTTGCAACTGGCAGGGTTGGCACCGGTGCCAATCCTTTTTGTTGAAGTATCCAATTGTCAAAATCTTTTTCCGCCATTGCAATGACAACAATTGGCATATAGGCGTGATTTATTCCGCACAATTCAGCGCATTGACCGTGATAAATGCCGGGTCGATTAATACGTGCCCACGATTCGTGAATATAACCCGGGATCGCATCTTGTTTGGTTCCCAAATCTCGTACCCACCAAGAATGAATGACATCATTGGAAGTGATGAGAAAACGAATTTTTTTGTGAATGGGAACCACTAAGGGATGATCAACGGTTCTCAAATAATCTGCGGTTTTTGGGATTTTATTGTGAATTTCATCTTGAGGCGTTGTGATATTACTAAAAAAATTAATGCCTTGATCCACATATTCATATCGCCATTTCCACTGAAATCCAGTGATTTTGATAGTAATATCTGATTTTTCTGTATTACGAATATGCGACAACACTTGGGTTGCCGGTATCGCCATCAGCGTTAAAATGATGACAGGCACAATAGTCCAAGTGATTTCTAACCCTAAATGCTCATGAAATTTAGCTACTTTGAATCCTTTGCTTTTGCGATGCTTAAAAATGGCATAACCCATCACACTAAAAACAACTAATCCGATAGCGACACACACCCAAAAAATAGTCATGTGCAAATCATAAATATCATGACTGATGGGAGTGACACCGGGGGTTAAATTGAAGATTGGCGCGCCATGCGAAACACTTGCGAAGAGAAGGCTTAGCAGTGTACAGTGTGCAGCTCGCATGCGAATTGTTCCTTGCGATGTAGTAAGGGTTTCACGAATAAAAGCCATGTCATGCCAGCTAAAAGCATGCTGGCATGACAGATTTTTTATTTCGCGACACCGACTAATTATAGCAACCTTTCTTTCGATTAATATAGGTTATGTATATGTCAGAAGAATCTGAAAATTTGACTCAATTACTGGTCAAGGATTTGATTCAAGAAAAACGTTCCGAAAAACGCTGGAAGAATATTCGATTCTTCATCGGACTTTTGGTGATCGTTTTAATTTTATTTGTGGTGTTTTCTGAAAGTACTCCCAACAATCTTTCAGAAGGTGAAGGCAAAGATTATGTCTCTATGGTTCGATTACAAGGCATGATTGGTCCGGATGATGATTTTTCAGCGCAAAATGTCGTTCCTTTGTTGGTTAATGCATTCAAGGACACAGAATCGAAAGGTGTTATTTTAGATATTAATTCAGGCGGCGGTACGCCGGTTCAAGCGTCGATTATTCATGATGCGATTCTCGATTTAAAGAAAAAATACAATAAAAAAGTCATTGTAGTGGGTGAAGATATGCTGGCATCGGGCGCTTATTTTGTCGCGGTTGCAGCAGATAAAATTTATGTGAATCCTAACTCTATTACCGGATCAATCGGTGTCATTATGAAAGGATTTGGATTCGCGGATTTATTGAAAAAAGTGGGTGTTGAGCGTCGGGTTTATGCTTCAGGCGCTGAAAAAGATCGTCTCGATCCATTCTTACCGCAAAATGCTGCAGATGTTGCGAAGATTGATCAATTGATCGGCGACATTCATGAGAATTTTGTGAAAGTTGTGGTTGAAGGTCGAAAAGGCAAATTGCAAGCCGACCCGAAAATTCTTTTTACCGGCGATTTTTGGACGGGTCAATCCGCACTGAAATTAGGCTTAATTGATGGCCTCGGTAATTTGCAAGACGTCATGCGTAAAGAATTCTCGGTGCAACGTTATAAAGATTACAGCCAATCAGAATCTGTGATGAAGGCTTTGATGGGTCAAGTTGGCGCGTCGATGAAGATGATGATGAGCGATGATGCTGCTTTACCATCGTTGAGTCGTTAACAACCTCGGCTTTGTCAGGAGTATGACATTGCAAATATGGGTTGATGCAGACGCTTGTCCAAAAGCCATCAAAGAGATTTTGTTTCGCGCTGTGAATCGAACCAAAATAAACATGACGTTGGTTGCGAATCAGCTTATTTCAGTTCCAACCTCCACTTTTATTAAAACGGTGAAGGTGGCCCCCGGATTTGATGTTGCCGATAATTATATTGTCTGCAATGTCAATGCGGGTGATTTAGTCGTGACAGCAGATATTCCCCTTGCGGATGCGGTTATTGAAAAAGGAAGTTTTGCGTTAAACCCCAGAGGTGATTTTTATACCGCAAATAATATTAAACAAATTCTTTCTATGCGAAATTTTAGCGCTGATTTAAGAAGTAGTGGGCTAATCACCGGTGGACCCAATGTCTTGGGTAAAAAAGATGTTATGCGCTTTGCGAATTCACTAGATCGTTTTTTGACTAATCACTAAACCCTTCTGGCGTGTCATTGCATCAATCAACATTTCGGGCCATACTTTAAGAATACACTTCAATAGGTTTTTCACATGGATGTCCGACTATTTGTCGAATTCGATCGAGAAAACCGACGTTTAGTTTGCCGTGGCGAATGGAATCTACACAATTTTAATGTCATCCGAAAACAATTACACAAAATTTCTTGGCCGACTACTGGTGAACTTTGGGTTGATGGCAGACAACTCGTCAATATGGATAGTTCAGGTGCTTGGTTAATTGACAAGCACATCAAAAAACTGCATGAAAAAAATATCACCATTCATTTTGAAAATTTTCCTGAAGAAACTGCAAAGCTCATTGGTATTATCGAAAAACGGATCGTTCCATCCAATGAAATACCCCAACTCAAAAAACTCAACTGGCTCGGGCAAATAGGCCGTCAAAATATCAGCCAAATTATCGATTTCTGGGAATATTTGGGTTTTATCGGTTTATTATTTATTGAATTTATTCGTGGCATTTTTGTGCCAAAACACTGGCGGTTTCAATCGTTGGTGAATGTCGTCGATAACACCGGATACCGCGCATTACCCATTATTGGGCTTTTATCTTTCATGATCGGGGTCGTCATTGCCTATCAAATGGGAAACCAATTAAGAAATTATGGCGCTGGTGTTTTTATCGTGAACTTGTTGGGCCTATCGGTTTTACGTGAATTTGGGCCCTTGCTAACCGCGATTATGGTGGCAGGGAGGACAGGTTCTTCGTATACCGCAGAACTCGGTATCATGAAGATTAATCAAGAAATCGATGCGTTAAACACCATGGGGGTGACGCCGGCCGAATTATTGTTAATTCCACGCATTATTGGGCTAGTCATTGCGCTGCCATTGCTCACCATGTGGGCGGATGTTTTCGGTATTTTGGGCGGTATGTTAATGACAGAAAATATGTTGGGCATTTCCTTTTATGACTTCATTCAACGATTTCAACATGAGATACCCGTCCGTTCTTTACTCATTGGTTTAGGAAAGGCGCCAGTTTTTGCATTGATTATTGCAAGTATTGGATGTTTTCAAGGCATGCAGGTCAAAAGTAATGCCGAAAGTTTAGGTAGATTAACGACGCGTAGTGTCGTTCTCGCGATTTTTTTCATTATAGTTGCGGATGCTCTTTTTTCAATCATTTTCAGCAGGCTCAATTTATGAAAAAAGAAGAAAACATTATCGAAGTCAAAGACGTGAGCATTAAGCTCGGAAATGAATGGGTGCACAAAGATTTAAGTTTATCGATCAAAAAAGGTGAAATCATCGCAATTGTGGGTGGAAGTGGATCGGGAAAAACCACATTATTACGAGAAATATTGATGTTGCAGCCACCGGATTCGGGATCGATTCGCGTTTTTAATGAGGAAGTCACTACTGCAAATTATCAAACGTTATTGTCAGTGCAAAAACGTTTAGGGGTATTGTTTCAGCAAAATGCACTGTTTAGTTCTTTAACTTTATTGGAAAACACGAGCTTTCCTTTGAAAGAACATACGCATTTAGATTCCAAAACCATTAAAGAGCTCGCTGCACTTAAAATTTTATTAAGCGGTTTACCCGTAAATGCCATTAGTAAATACCCGTCCGAACTGAGTGGCGGTATGCAAAAACGTGCCGCACTGTCGCGCGCAATTGTGTTAGATCCTGAATTATTGTTTCTTGATGAACCAACGGCAGGTTTGGATCCCGTGAGCGCTGGGGGTTTAGACGAATTAATAGTAAACTTACAGAGTACAATGGGTTTAACGGTCGTGATTGTTACGCATGATTTGGATACTTTGTGGACTGTTACCGATCGAGTGGCTTTTTTAGGAGAAGGAAAAGTACTCTGTGTCGATAAAATGTCGGAGCTAATAAAAAATCCGCATCCATTGATTCAAAAGTTTTTTAAAGGTTCACGTGGGCGAACGGCTGAAAGTATTTATCACTAAGGATCATGCACGTATGTGATCCCAAGGGCTGAAGCTATGGAAACCAATGTCAGATACACAATCGTCGGTGCATTCGTTCTTATATTGTTTGCTGCCATTATTTTAGGGACAATTTGGTTGTCTTCCGGTTTATCGATTGAGACCTATGATATTTACAAAGTTTACATGAAAGAAAGTGTGAGCGGTCTTTCAGCAGATGCGGCCGTAGAATTTAACGGCGTGAATGTGGGGACGGTTAAAAAAATTCAAATTAGTCATACCAATCCAAATCTCGTCGAACTGTTATTGAGAGTACGAAGTAATACGCCTATTTCAGAAGGAACGCGCGCTTCGATGAATATGCGAGGACTGACAGGCGTTACCTTTATTTCTCTCGTAGATAAAACAACAGATAGACAACTTATTAAAGTACTTCCCGGTGAAGAATATCCTATTATTCAAACCACGCCTTCTTTATTAATGCGTTTTGATATTGCGCTCACGAAATTAAATGAAAGTTTACATTCTGTCAGCATATCGGTGCAGAATTTATTAAGTAAAGAAAATATTCAGTTAATGAATGATGTGATGATAAATCTCCGTAAAATTACCGGCGAAATGTCACCGCTTATACAAAATAGTATAAACACGATTGACTTATTTAATCGTCAAACCATACCTTCGACCAATCAAGCGATCAGTAATTTAAATAACATTATGATAAATGTTTTAGAAATCACATCGGAATTAAAAAATAATCCATCGGTATTGATTCGTGGAAAAGAGCCACGTACACCTGGGCCAGGAGAGAGTCAATGATGCTAATGCAAAAATATTTGTTACTCCTACTATTTTGTTTTTTGGGTGCATGTTCAGTGTTATCTCCTGTCAGCACAGAAGAAACGACGAAATATGTGTTAAACGTACACCCGCAGCCCATGCAAAAGAAAAAATTACAAAGAAGAAACACATTAATGGTGACAACACCAGAAGTGAAAACTATATTTAGTACTACAGATATGTTGTATTCAACATCTCGTTTTAAAGTGGCGGCGTTTGCCAAAAATAGTTGGGGTGATCCGCCTGCACAAATGCTACAACCGTTAATTATTCAAGCGATGCAAAATACGCATTATTTTACGGCGGTGGTTTCACAATCGACATTAGGGGATTATGATTTTATTTTAAGTTCTGAGATTATGGATTTTAAACAAATATTTTTTAATCGCCAAAGCATTTTCCATTTAGATTTGCGTGCACAAATTATTAATGGTGTAACTGATAAAGTTGTTGCATCAAAAGAATTCTCGATTGATCAACCTGCACCAATGAATTCACCCTTAGGTGGTGTCATTGCCGCGAATTGTGCAACTGAAAAATTGTTAGAACAGATAGCCGCGTGGTATTTACAGCAACATACTTATCCTTCGCAGTGGAAAAGTTCTGATGTTCATCCCATGCAGAAATATCCGAATACTCTTCAATAATCCACAATCAAAAAACTCGTCGTCCCGCGGCTTGTCCGCGGGATCCAGTGACAACATCATTGTATTTCTGGATCCCGCGGACAAGCCGCGGGACGACGGATTTTCAATGACTCACGGATTAAATGTTCTGTTAGGCGGATGTGAAGTAATAATTTCTTGATGATTACCTAACGTATCTACGGAATAACTCACCACATTTTTCACCGTTGAAATACGATTTTTGTTAAATTGATAAGTTTTATTAATAAGTTCATCGATGCTTTCATCTTTAATTCGAATGTTTTCCTTCTCATCTTCTTCTTTACCTGACATCGCAATGATGATAAAGACGCCTTAAAAAGCCATGGGAAGTCCTTCTCTAGAAATCATTTAATAATGGTGAGTATAGCAATTTTGAAACAATTTCACCTCCCTCCCGTTCTTATGGGCTAATCGATTGATTTTGAAAGCCTAAATTTATGAAAAAAATATGAACAAAATGCCAATAATTTGGTTTATAATATATCAAAATGGGTGAAATATTAGAAAATTTGGCTTTTAAGACAATAAAGAAACGAGGAAAACCACTATGTTAAGTAAATTTTTTAGGAATAAAAAAAAAGAAGAAAAACCTATAGATGTGACAGAAATCTGTCGAGATACTTATGATACTCCGACAAGAGAAGAAATGACACTTGGGGGAAAGGGCGCGTCATCTGGCGCAGCAAAAGACTGGAGGTCAAGCTTAAATGATTGGAAAAGAGCGGTTAGTCCTGGCAATGGCGGTCAGGAAGTTTTCTTTTTTTCGGATGAGGCTAAGTCGGGCCAAGTCACTTTGAATCAAATATTAAAAGAAATTTATCAGAAAGAAACAGATGAAGAAAAGGAGCGTGATATCGTTTATGACGGGAAACATTATACTTTTAAAAATGTTGAAAGTTTGAAAAAATTTTTTAAAGAATATTTATTTTCGAAAGTTAAAGACGAGAAAGAAAAAGATTTATTAGCTGATGATGCACTATTACATTTACATCAAGGAGGATTGCCTAATACGTTAAATACCCTCATATTCGAAAGTTTTAGTCAAACACTCAATACGAAAACTGTACATAAACCAACTAGTTGGAAAGATACATACACGCCTTTAGATAACGGTGTTGTAATAACAGTTGAACATGATTACTCAGGGTTAATAGTGAACTCATGGTTGAAGTCGAAGCTAAAAGAAACACCTGATGAAGATCGTGTTTTGATGAGTCTTCGATGTGATTCAACAATGTATGTAGACAAAGATGAAAGTGGTAATTTATTAGTAAAGCATGAAATTTTACAAGCATCTTACACTATTAAAGATGAAAGCATAAAAGATTTTATATTTGGTTTAGGTTTTGTAGTGGATTACCCTGACAAAAAAGAAATGTTTGAAACGTTATTTAATGAAATTAATAAATTGAGTGAAGATAAAGATAACAATTTAAGAAATGAATTAGGAGACATTGTAGAAAATTTTCGATTTGTTGATTTGCATAATGATGAAGATCTCCGATATTTCCAAAATATGTTAGGCACCAAGATTTATGAATTTGTTGCCAAAATAAACGATATAAATTCAAAGAAATTAACAGGTACTCGAAGAGAAGAAGTCAACATTGATAAAATAAACCAAGCTTATAATATATCGATGAACTTGGATCAATTTATTTCCGATAAAATAGATAAAATAAAACCTAAAGAAGGTATGGGGCATAGAAAATAATTTTTAAAAATTATTATTTTTATTTGTTTTAACGCTAAAAAATCGAGGAAATATATTATGTTACCCAGAAAAGAAACAACAAAAGAACAAGGTATTACTGAACCTAAAGAAGATTGGAAAAAAACTATTGATGTAACGAAAGAATGTCAAGCTTTATATAATCTTCCCGAGCGAAAAAATGTTTCAATTGGCGGAAAAAAATCTCCTGGCGCAGCCTTAAATGAAGGTAAAAAAGATTATAATCAATCTCTGAAAGATTGGGCACGTGCTGCACCAATTGTACCGGGTAAAGATAATAAAAAAGAAAGCGGAGCTCAAACCATTTATTTATATGTTAAGGACGAAAAAATAGCATTATCAAAGTTATTAGAACAAATTTATAAAAATGATGAAGATAAAAAGCGATACGATCTTGTATTGAATATTGAATCTCACGTGACTTTTAATAGTATCGAAGGTTTAAAACACTTTTATGCAGATTATCTTTTTTCTAAAGTCGCAGACGAAAAGAAAAAAGAGGCGTTAGCAGACCATGCAATTTTACACTTGCATCAATCAGGTTTACCTTGGGCGCTCAGTTTTCTCATACTTCAAAACTCTCTTCAGACCAGCGATAAATATTTAATGCATCCTTCCGTTTGGCATGAAACCTTTCGCCCCGAAGAAAATGGCGTCTCGATAATGGCAGAACATCAGTTCACCAAAATGATTTTAAATAATGATCCTGAAGAACCGTTAATTTTGGAAAATGGTGGTATACGTTCACAATGTGAAGCGAGTATTTTTCTTTATGAGAGTCAATATAAAATTAAAGATCCTCAAATTATGGTGAGTCAGAAAGTGAATAAAGCCACATTTTCCCTGCACGATGAAAACGTTAAGGATTTTATTTTTGGAATTGGATTTGTAAAAAATTACCAAGAAAAACAAAATTTATTTAATAAAATATATGAAAAAATAAATGAAGTATCAAAGGATCAGAAAAAATTTGATGAGTTAACGCCCAAAAAAAAGGAAAAACAGCAAACGAAGGGACATATTGCATCAAAAGAAAAAGTAAAGGCTTTATCCGAAGCGGTAGAAAAATTTAAACTGATTGATTTAACGAATCTCGAAGAACTGACTATATTTCAGGAATATCTTCAAAAAAAAATGTTTGGAATTAATCGCACGCCTGAGACGAGCCCAAGTTATCTTGCTGACGCGCTTGCACGTGTTTCAAATTTAGGATTGATGAAAAAAGTGAAACCTCGAACAGTAGATATTTTGCAAGAGTTATCAGAATTTGTTGCTAACCATCAGAAAAAATTGAAATTCACGTCGGAACGCTAATGCTTGTCAGGCTTTGTCATCCTGAACGAAGTGAAGGATCAGTTTACAATCCACATGATGGTGGAGAATTAAACCGATCCTTCACTTCGTTCAGGATGACCTCACATGCAACAAAGCCCATCCAAGGGGCGGTTATTTTTGACAAACCCCCTGCGGCATAAACGCCCCAAGCCGTAAAATTCTCGCATCTTTGCTTGGAAAAGCGGAAACGTTGGTATCGCCAAAATAATAAATGCGACTAAAATCGCGGCCTTCTGCAAAGATTTTTCTATCTGCGCCGACATTTGCTTCTGAAAATCCAAGTGCTCGAACATAAGCATCGTGAGCGACTAATCTTCCTCCTTGAAAACATGCATGATCTGCAATATCGACATTTACAATATTCGTGACGCCTGCAATACCGACAAAAGCGGTATTTCTTTCAATAACAGAAATTTCATGACTACGCGCGCAATTGACCAATACGCGACTATTGTTGCATGCGGTGACCGCTCTTAATTTCACGAGTCCTGCAACGGTCGTCAGACCATCGCCATAGGCATAAATGGATAATGCTTTGGAATTAGCGCCGATGATTTGCACGCAGCCATTTCCGTTATGAATAATGTTTTGAATACCGATATTACCGTATAAATTTACATTCCCGGCGCCAATGACTTTCAAATAAACCGAGGGAGATTCAACGCCCATGAGAGTAATGGTCCCATCTCCCATATTATTCACTTCTCGTAAATTCATATGGCCTGATAAATAAGTAGAACCTAATGCATGACTATTCACGGTCAGTTTGCTGGATTCAATATCGCGTCCTACAATTAAACCATTTCCTGAATGCGTTAAATTCGATAAATTTTTGACGCCAATGCGTACGATAATTTTCGGTAAACTACCTTCTGCGGCTTGGCGAACAATGATTCGATCAGGATATTTATTAACGATAACTTGATTGGCTTCAGATTTAGGGCCATAAATGATGATGCAATTTTCTTTTTGGCCGCCCAATATTTCGACTTTAAAATTTCCTGCAATTTCAATTTGACGAAAAGCGGATACTGGAATGGTTCTCACTTCATGGATTACGCGTTGTTCATCTGCATTCCATTCACCGGTTAAAAACCAATGATCTGCATTTTTCATCCAAATTTTGGGGTCGGTATTGATTTGGCTCGCCCACGTTTCGCGGAGATTGCTGTAATTACCCGGTAATTTGTCGGTAGGAGTTATCGAGCTGCAGCTTACGAGTAGAATAATAGTTAAGAGAAAAATGCTAAACTTAAGTAATTGTTTCATAGTGTCCCCTAAGTTCATGTCATTCCCGCGCAGGCGGGAATCCATTCTGAATGGATCTCCGCCTGCGCGGAGATGACATTTCTACTATTAATAAGCGTTATTTCAGTTGTCATTATAAGTTCGGCTTGTATTCATATGCTATCACACCATCCCTTTCGACAAAATATACAAATGCCCCTCCACCAACTGATGCTGCTGCATCCGGGTATGGCAAGTTTGATAATGCAGCGTTTTAAAATGTGTTTGATCAATTAATTGCTCCAGATATTTTTTATGATGGCTAAAACGCCCCGATTGATTCATCGTAAAGTCATCACGCTCACTTACTTCCGTGTTAAAAATAAATAACCCATTCGGCGTTAATTTTTTGTGGGCAAGATAAAATAATTCTGCTAAATCTCCCGTATAAACTAAAACATCTCCCGCAATAATGAGATCGAATACTTCTTTAGTATTTTCCAAAAATGATTTGACATCATCGGTAATCAATTCGTCATAAATATTTTTTTCTCGCGCAAAATGAAGCATTTTTCCGGATAAATCAACACCCACCAATTTTTTGGCGTATGATTTAAAAGGAATACCGCATAAACCCGTTCCACAGCCAAGATCTAGAATCGTGATATTTTTGGATAAAAAAGGTGAAATGGCTTTTATAAAAATATCAGGAATTTGATATTCCAATGCATTTAATAAATGCGGTTCGTAATGATCAGCATAACTATCAAATAATGATTGAATGTAATCGCGAGGAGCCGCGCGCAAACTTTTATTTTGTGAGAGTGATTCGACAATATAGGCAATCGATGCATTTTGTGGATCTAAACGTAATGCTTCTTTAAAATGATTGAGTGCATAGGGCAAGTGATTTTTTGCGAGAAATGCGACGGCAATATTATTATGTGTTGCAAAATCATTGGGATTTAATAGCAAAAATTGTTGATAGTATTGAATGGCCGCATCGACATTACTATCTTGCATGGATACGACACCTAAATTAAAAATAATTTGTGTATCATCCGGACGTAAATCAAGCGCTTTTTTATAATGATTTTTTGCTTCTTTTATTTCACCTTTTTTTAAATAACACGTTGCCAAATTAGTTTGCGTTTCAAAGTGATGCGCATGTGCATTTTCAATGGCTAAAAATTCTTTTGTTGCCTCCGTTATTTTTTCTTCTCGCATGAGAATGCAAGCAAGTTGAAATCTTGCAGCGAAATGATCGGGATGCAATGCTAATATTTTTTGAAAAGTGTCTCTTCCTTTACTCAGAGACTGCATTTTAATGTAAGTCAAACCTAAATTATAATAGGCATCCATATAATCAGGTTTTTTGCTGATTGCTTTTTCATAACAGGAAATAGCGCGTTCATAATTTTCTAATGCAAAATAAATATTAGCGAGATTATTTAAAGAAGGAAGATGTTCCGGAAATTGTGAAACTGTTTTTTCCAGTAAATTTTGCGCTTTATCTAATAACCCTTGAAATTTATAAACATTCGCGAGATGTGATTGGATGCTTGGATCATGTTGATTTTGCATCATCGCTTTTTCTAGAAAATCGATTGCTTTTTCGAAATTTTCTTCTTGAGTATGTAAAATGCCGAGCGCATGTAAGAGCTCTGCATTACGAGGCTTGGATTTTAAAAGGTCAAGATATGCTGCTTTGGCGCTCTTTAAATCACCCATTCGATGTAATTCTCGAGCAGTATTAAAATCAATCACATATTTTGCCATTCTTTTTATCCCGATTGCTTTCATCACTGTCATTATAATGCTAGGAGAGTATAATCTGAAGCATCTACTGTCGTCACCCACGTTTTAAAGACAAAGGTTTAAGTACATCCATGAATCAAGCAATTCCTGCAACCAAGGTTGCAGCAAAAATTCATATTCCAGGCTCCATTGCAATGACATATCGTGCTATTTTTCTTGGTGCATTGGCTGACGGTGTAACAGAATTACGTAATGTTTTTATTTCTCATGACATATTAGGACTCATTAATGCATTGCGCGAAATGGGTTTAATGATTCAACTCGATCAAGAAACTCGTACCTGTATTATCGGGGGAGCTGGAGGCAAATTACCACGTGAAAATGGCAAACTTTTTTTTGATAATGGAAAAAAAGAAGCAATTTTAATGTTAACGATTTGTGCTAATTCCGCGGGTATTTTTGATTTTGACTCGAGTGAATCTTTAAAATCTCCGATTTTTACCTACAATATTGCGTTAACGCGTTTAGGAGCCAAAGTTTCTGCTAATCAAATCGAAGGACAAGATGGGTTGAAAGGCGGTGAAGTTGAGCTGCTTCATGATGATTCCGCCATTTATATTTCGGCGCTTTTGATGATAGCCCCTTTTGCAAAAAAACCGATACTGATTAAAACCGATGATTCTATCAGCCAACCATTAATTGAAATGACCTGTGAAATGATGGCTGATTTCAATGTATTAGTGCGTCGTATGCATAGAGGACGTTATTCGGTGCCGGTGCCGCAACGTTATCTTGCGCGTGATTATGTGATTGAACCGGATTTATCGATCGCAATAAATTTTTTAGCAAGCGCTGCAGTCATGGGTACGAGTATTACGATTCAACCCGTTAGTCGTAATACGTCGAAGCAAAGCGAAATTGAATTTCTACAAGTGTTAGAAAAAATGGGATGTTTAATTATCGAAAATGAATTCGGACTCACTTTGCAAGGACCGGATGAATTAAAAGGGGTAAACGTGGATACACGTCATTTTCCTGATGCATTTATGACGATGGCAGCCATCGCTTCTTTTGCAACAACACCAACAACAATTACCAATATTAGAAAAATGCACACCAAAGATGGCGAAAGATTATCGTTAATGCATAAAGAATTAGAAAAATTACAAGCGAAAGTTGAAGAGGGAAAAGATTGGCTGAAAATTTATCCAAGCAACTTGCAACCCGCGGTTTTAGATGCGCATGATGATCCTCACATGGCAATGGCCTTAAGCATTATTCAATTAAAATTGCCAGGCATCGAAATTAAGGGAGTCGAAGTAGCTGAAAAAATATGTCCGGGATTTTTGTCGTTGTGGAATAAATTGAAAAACTAAATTCGCCCCCTTTATCAAACATAGGTTTCTACACAACCGTCGTCCCGCGATTTATTCGCGGGATCCAGAGCAACATCGTGGGGCTTTCTGGATCCCGCGAATAAATCGCGGGACGACGTTAATGAGGAAAGCATGCTGACGTGATACGGATTTTTAATCTCACTCTTTCTTTTTTCTTTTTTTGCGCCTGTTATATTTTTTAGGTTTTTCCACTTCTTTTAAAAGTTTTTCGCGTTCTTCGTGTGAGCTTTCAATAAAGCGCGTCCACCATGTGGCAAGCTCT
>JABDEN010000018.1 GCA_013287025.1 Gammaproteobacteria bacterium
TGCGGAGCCCAGAGAAAATATTAGAACTATTCAATGTAAAAACATGTACAAATAAGCTAAAATCCCATTCTTGCGTACTTGACTGAAACTCTGTATTTTTTATAAAAAACATTAAATATCAATTAGTTGGTGCGTGACTGGAAAGCGGATAACTTAATATCGACTCTCACTTGATATTTTCGAGTGTCAATGTTAAGTTATCAGGATGAAACCAAAAAATGCTTTAGAAAAACTAAAACCCCTTCTCAACGCTTCTAGCTTTACGAGTGAAGAAGCTCGTTTTTATGGTGTGAGTTCATCCACGCTTGCCTACTATGTAAAACAAAATGAATTAACGCGTATTGGTCATGGAATTTACCGTGGTGCAAACGCCCCTGTAGTTGATGATTTCCGCTGGGAAGACCTCATTGAAGCAATGCAAAGAGTCAAGGAAGGCGTCATTTGTCTTACGTCGGCGCTTTCCCTATATCAACTGACGGAAGAAATGCCTTCACAACATTGGATAGCAATAAGAAATGAAACAATACATCGGGCCATGCCAGGCACAAAAGTGGTTAGAATGCGCAACCTTACGCTGGGTAAAACCACGATCAAAATTGGAAATATCACATTATCTATTTTTGATCGTGAACGCACCATTGCAGATGCTTTCCGCTATCTTAGTCGTGAGACAGCTTTAAAAGCACTAAAAATTGCGCTGACAAAAAAAGGTAGTGAAAAAATTGATATAGAAAAAATAAGACAGTATGCAAAAAAACTTAGAATTAAAATCGAACCATTTTTAATAGCGATGACACTATGAATGAATCAGCACTAAAAGAACGATTAAAGGTAATTGCCACAGAAAAAGAAACCACCCTCAATAAAATTTGGAAGCAACTACTCTTAGAAAGATTTTTAGCAAGGCTATCCGCTTCTCCATACCAAGATAAATTTATTTTTAAGGGCGGATTACTGCTTGCTCAGTACATTGCCATTAATCGAGAAACCATCGATATTGATTTTCTAATGACAAAAATTAAAAGTGAAATGCAAAATATTGAAAAAGTCATTAAAGAAGTAGTCGCTATCAATTCCGAAGATGGATTTTCCTTCACTTGGTTTTCAGTAGAGGAATTGAACCAGCCACACATGGAATACATCGGTTTTCGAGTAACACTGAATGCTCAATTTGGGAAAATGCACGACAAGATTCAAATTGATATAGGTGTTGGTGATGTGGTTGTGCCTGTAGAAGCAACATTTAATCCATTTGAATACAAGGGCAAACCGATTTTTGCTGGTGAAATTTCTTTATATGTATATCCCCCAGAGGCAATTTTTTCGGAAAAACTAGAGACAATTATTTCCAAGGGTATCATCAATAGTAGAATGAAAGACTACCATGATTTACTTGTAATGATTCGGGAGCAAAATTTTTTAGATACTGGAAAGCTACCTAATTCAATTCAAGCCACTTTTAATCGTCGTGGAACACCAATTTCATTATCAATTAATATCGATTCGAATAGCATGCAAAGCTTGCAAGCCTTATGGAGAAATCATTTGAATGGTCTTGGTGCGTTTAGAGAACATTTAAATTTTCCAAACCAAATTGATGACGTAATTAAAGAAATTAATAATTGGTTACAAAAAATTAATTAAGGTACGTACTAATGAACTATCCAATAAGTTATGAAGCAAATCCAAAATCAGAAGATATCCAAATATTAAACGATGGCATCATGGAACAAGCCAAACAAAAAAAGGGAATGAAGCAACTCGATTTCTTTGCTTTTTTTATCCGAGATGAAAAGGGAAAAGTTATTGGCGGATGTGGTGGTGATAACATGTATGGCGGCCTGTATGTTGGCCAACTATGGGTAACAGAATCACTGCGCGGACAAGGTTATGGAACTCAGTTAATGCAAAAAGCTGAAGCTTTGGCAAAAGAAAGTAAATGTAATTTTATCGCGGTGAATACATTCGATTGGGAAGCATTAGATTTTTACAAAAAACTAGGATTTTATGTCGAGTTTGAACGTAAAGGCTTTGATAAAAATTCAGTATTTTACTTTTTAAGAAAAGACTTGCTATGAAATCTATTCATTTTAAATCACTCACTGAAAACGATTTACCACTTTTGCATGATTGGTTTCAAAAACCACACGTTAAACAATGGTATGCTCGTGGAGAAAATTATAATTTAAAGATGATTAAAGAAAAATATCTTCCTAGAATACTTAATCCTGAGTCAATACCGAACTTTATTGTTTACACTGACAATACACCGATTGGATATATTCAACTTTATTGTGCTAAGGATTCCCTTCCTGACGGAGTTACAGATTATAATCACCCATTATTTGATGACTTCAAACCAAATGAAATTGCTGGCATTGACTTATTCATCGCAGATGAAAACTATCTTAAAAAAGGCTATGCGACATTAACTTTAAATAATTTTATCAAAGAACATGTAGAAAGAAAATTTACCCTTTTAATTACTGATCCACTAAAAAGCAATAAGAATGCCATTCATTTTTTTGAAAGAAATGGATTTAAAAAATTCAAAGCCGGCGATAATAACACTGCAAATGAATTAATGATTCTACGCATAACACCTAAGAAGGATGAGACAAAAATTATTTTAATAACCGATCGCTTAATATTGCGAACATGGAAAGCTAGCGACATTCCATTAATGTCAGCCATTAGCTCTGATCCATTGGTTATGGAGCACTTTCCTGCCCTTCAAGATATTGCAGCCACACAACTATTAATTGATCGAGCTAATCAACATTATGAAACATTTGGCTATGCACCATGTGCCGTTGAAACAAAAGATACGCAAGAGTTTATTGGCTTTGTTGGCTTAAGTCATCCGCCATTTGAAATTCCAAATTTTCAGCCTAGGGGTATGCCTATTGTTGAGATTGGTTGGCGATTGTCATCCCACCATTGGGGAAAAGGCTACGCAACAGAAGCAGCAAAAGCAGTTTTGCGTTATGCATTTACAGAATTAAATCTCAGTGAAATTATTTCTTTTACAGTAACAGCTAATACCAAATCACGACGCGTAATGGAAAAAATAGGATTACATCACTCTGTAGCAGATGATTTTGATCACCCCAAACTTGATGAAAATAGCCCATTAAGACGACATGTATTATATCGATTAACACGTGACAACTATTTAAGAAATCCGGATAAATAGCAATGAAACAAGCTCTTTCAGATCAGCGTATTATTGATTGCCTAAGTATTCATTATGACATTAAAGTTACCAGGCTTATCTTCCTTCCTATAGGTGCGGACATGAACGCATCTGTATATAAAGCAGAAGCACACGATCAGTCATCTTATTTCATAAAGCTAAAACGCGGTCATTATCATGATATTAGTGCCATCATAATAACGCTGCTACATGAAACCGGAATTCAACACATCATTTCTCCCATTAAAAATATCCGCGCGCAACCCATTCAGCATGTTGACGACTTTACGCTTATCGTGTCTCCATTTATCGAAGGGCAAGATGGATTTAGTCGTGATTTAACGGATGTCCAATGGGTAACTCTCGGCAAAGTAATGAGACAAATTCACGAAATTGATGTGCCGCCATCGATTCAACGCAAGATCAGGCGTGAAGATTATTCACCTAAATGGCGTGAAGCTGTTCGGTCGCTCTATGCTGATATTGAATCGAACCCAAGCACTGACGAAATTTCATCGAAGTTCATAGCGTTTATGAAAGATCATGCAGCAGTAATTCATCGATTGGTTAATAGAGCAGAACAGTTAAGTAAACAAATTCAAGATCAATCACCAGACTTTGTATTGTGTCATTCAGACATCCATGGTGGCAATGTACTGATTGCCGGAAATGACATTATTTATATAGTGGATTGGGATGATCCTATCATGGCACCTAAAGAGCGCGATCTCATGTTTATTGGCGGCGGTGTTGCTAATGTTTGGAATAAAGCACATGAGGAAAAATATTTTTATAAAGGATACGAAAACACTGAAATCAATATGGCGATCTTGGCATATTACAGGCATGAAAGAATCGTGGAAGATATAGCGCTTATTGGTCAGCAGCTACTTCTAACTTCCATAGATAAGCAGACCCGGATTGAATCATATAAACATTTCATGGCTCAATTTGAACCTCAAGGTGTAGTAGAAATAGCATTTAAAACGGATAAAAACTTAATATGAGCTGTGTGATTCATAGACATCGTTTCAATTAATTTGATACACTTCCCATCTTATGGATAAACAAATAAAAGCACGAACAACATGGGTAAATCTTTATCTTGAAACTAATGATGCAGGTTTCGTTTGTCGAAAATGCGGGATCTCTCGCCCCACCTTACGTAAGTGGCATCGACGCTACTTAAAAGATGGTCTGCAAGGATTAGTGGATCGAAGTAAGAGACCCCATTCTTCCCCCAATCATAAACTAAATTCAGAGCGCATTAATTTAATTTTAAATTTACGCAATGAACGCAATTTAGGCGCAAGACGTATTCAAACAGAATTAATTAGATTGCATGACTGCTCTCTTTCTTTGGCAAGTATTCATAAAGCATTAACCAATCAGCAAGCTCAACCTATAAAAAAACTTAGACGTAAATGTCACTGAGAATTTGAATCGCTCTATTTTTATTGTACTGGAGATTTTTCCTTATTCTGTCCATAGGAATATTACCTATGGTACTAATATTCTCAGTATCTAATCTCGCAAGATCATTATATCTTTCATACTCAATACTCGTCGGTAAAAAAATATCTGCAAGCAGAGTTTCTATTCTCTTTTCCATAGCTTCGATTTTAGTGTCACCGCGCTCTTGAATGAGGTCTGTGTTTAACTCATTGAGTTTGCCAATTAGGCGTTGAATTTTAGGAATTGCATCTTGTTTATCTTTTATACTGAGGTGAGCAGGTTTAGGCTGGGGCATTTTAGACATATTACCCTTATCTGTCTTTAGTAGTGCCTGCAAAATATTGAATAAATCGATGAACTTCGCAGCCTACGTATAACGGAAATATTACGGAAACTGATCTTATCTTGCACACGCCAGTTCATAACTCTTTGATTAAACTGGCGTCCCCAAGGGGATTCGAACCCCTGTTACCGCCGTGAAAGGGCGATGTCCTAGGCCTCTAGACGATGGGGACAATTCTTTATTGAAATGTCTTTGGTGGAGCTAGGCGGGATCGAACCGCCGACCTCTTGCATGCCATGCAAGCGCTCTCCCAGCTGAGCTATAGCCCCAAGCTCGTAAGCATACAACCAGTAGAAGAGCTGCGATTCTAGTGAGCTCAATTTAGTTTGTCAATCAAAACTTATCCGAATTTTTTCTAAAGTTTTATCCAGTCGATTTAAGGTCTTTTTCTGACCCAGCAATGTCAAAGTCAAATCAATCGAAGGCGAGATTGTATCTCCTGTAACCGCAATTCGAAGCGGTTGTGCAACAACCCCCATTTTCACATTGAGCTTTTCGGCAGAGGCAAGAATGACTTGATGAATCGTCTCTTTATCCCAAGATTTTACATCTGCTAACATTTTCCGCAATTCACTCAGAATGGGGATAACGGCGGTTGTTAGATGTTTTTTACACGCCTCCAGGTTATAAACAATGTCTGCATAAAAATACTGACTCTTTTCCGCCATTTCCTTGATCGTTTTCACACGTTCCGCCTGTGCGCGCACGATGTCGGCTAAAGCAGGCCCGTCAGTCACATCAATACCTAGCCGTTGCATATGCCACGCAAGCTCAACCGCGACATGCTCTGGCAAGCTGGTTTTCATATAATGCTGATTTAACCATAATAATTTATCGAGATTGAAAGCTGCAGGGGCTTTATTTACCCCCGAAAGCGTAAATAAATCGACAAGCTCTTCTCGCGAAAAAATCTCTTGGTCACCATGCGACCAACCAAGGCGCACCAAATAATTTAATAAAGCTTCGGGTAAAAAACCATCTTCGCGAAATTGCATCACGCCTACCGCGCCATGACGTTTCGATAATCTTTTTCCATCACCCCCTAAAATCATCGATACGTGCGCGTATAAAGGCGGTGTCGCCCCCAAAGCGCGGAGAATGTTAATTTGTCTCGGGGTATTATTAATATGATCGTCTCCGCGAATAACATGGGTAATTTTCATATCCCAATCATCGACGACAACCGTAAAATTATAAGTGGGCGTCCCATCGGTTCGCGCAATGATTAAGTCATCCAATTCCGCATTGCTAAAAACCAATTTTCCACGAATTAAATCATCAAATTCGACAACCCCTTCTGTGGGATTCCGAAAACGAATGACGAAAGGACCTTCGGGATTATCCTCCCGATCGCGGCAAAAACCATCGTAGCGCGGTTTTTCTTTATTTGTCATTTGTGTGTTGCGTAGTGCCTCTAAACGTTCTTTGGAGCAATAACAACGATAGGCTTTCCCTTCTTTTAAGAGGAGTTCCACGACTGCATGATACCGGTCAAAACGTTTGGTTTGAAAATAGGGACCTTCATCATAGTCAAGATTTAACCACTCCATGGCATCGAGAATAGCCAGAACTGACTCTTCCGTGGAGCGCTCGGTATCCGTATCTTCGATACGTAAAATAAATTTGCCCTGCATTTTTCGCGCAAAAAGCCAGCAATATAAAGCAGTTCGAGCCCCTCCTATATGCAAAGAACCAGTCGGACTGGGTGCAAAACGGGTAATCACGGTCATGAATGTTATTCTCTTTAAAAAGTGGAAAGTATAGATTGATGGGAACGATTAGCGCAAATAAAATCCGAAAGCATCGCCATTAATCATCAGGGTTTTTTCGATAAAATTTATGTTATGATTTGTGTCTAACATCTAAGGGGTTGATATGAAAAGATATATTGCATTTTTAATATTGTTTTTTCTTTCCTTACCTGTTTTTGCGGGAAAACCCATTTACGTTCTAGATATTAAAGGGTCGATTGGACCTGCGACGGAAAGCTATATTGACAATAGCTTAGCTTCTGCGATGAAAGAGGAAGCCGCTGCAGTCATTATCCAACTTGATACGCCTGGCGGATTAGAAACCTCCATGCGCGGTATTACTCAAACCATTTTAAATTCTTCCGTTCCAGTCGTCACATTTGTGGCACCTTCTGGTGCGCGAGCTGCGAGCGCGGGGACTTTCATTTTATACGCAAGTCATCTCGCAGCGATGGCGCCCGGTACGAATATTGGAGCCGCCTCACCTGTTAACATGGGAACTTCCATTGATAATAGCAATCAAAAAACTTTACAAAAAAAAGCAATGAATGACGCGATTGCCTATATTCAAAGTCTCGCTAAACTTCGTGACCGTAATGCGGAATGGGCGGAAGAAGCCGTATCCAAAGCAGCGAGTTTAGATGCGGAAGAAGCATTACATAAAAAAGTTATTAATTTTATCGCAACAGATATTCCTGATGTCATCAAAAAAATAGATGGGCAAACCGTCGATATTAAAAAAATTCCTGTTCAAATAAATGCAAAAGATACCGTTTTAAAAAATGTTGAACCTAATTGGCGATCACAATTTATTTCTATCATTACTAACCCCACCATCGCTTACATATTAATGTTGTTGGGTATTTACGGATTATTTTTTGAATTAGCAAATCCTGGATTAATTTTACCTGGCGTCGTCGGAACTTTTTCGTTGTTAATTGGGCTCTATGCATTTCAACTCTTACCCGTCAGTTATGTGGGATTGACACTTTTATTATTGGGTATCGCATTCATGATTGCCGAAGCATACGTTTCAAGCTTTGGCGTACTAGGTATCGGTGGGTTTATCGCATTTATTGTCGGGTCTATTTTCTTATTTGATACCAATGTTCCCGAATATCACATTGCCTGGTCAGTTATTATCGCAATGAGCGTGATAAGCGTTGCTTTATTAGCATTAGTAATTTGGCTCACTAGAAAATCCTTAAGGCAACCTATCGTCACCGGTCGAGAAGCTTTGATTGGTAGCACAGGCGAAGTCATGGAATATTACACTGATTACATGTTAGTACGTGTGCAAGGTGAAATTTGGAATGCATCAAGCGACGAACCCTTACAGGTCGGACAAAAAGTTCGGATAACAAAAATTGGAAATCTAAAATTAACCGTAGAACCCCTTACCAAAACGGAGAAATAACATGATCGCAATTGGCATTATTGTTGTCGTCTTAATTCTTTTACTATTTGCATCTTTTAATATATTGCGGGAATATGAACGCGCCGTCATTTTTACATTGGGAAGATTTACCGGCGTGAAAGGCCCCGGGCTTATTATTATCGTCCCATTTATACAACAAATGGTACGCGTTGAATTACGAACGGTTGTGATGCCAATTCCAGAACAAGATATTATTTCTCATGATAACGTGTCAGTAAAAGTCAATGCGGTGGTTTATTTTCGCGTGATTGATCCTGAAAAAGCGATCATTCAAGTGGAAGATTATTTTGAAGCCATTAATCAATTATCACAAACCACATTACGATCAGTGCTAGGACAACATGATTTAGACGCTATGTTGGCAGAACGCACTAAGATGAATGCGGATATTCAAAAAATTCTTGACGAACAAACTTTCGCTTGGGGAATCAAAGTCACGGTCGTTGAAATTAAACGTGTTGATTTAAATGAAAATATGATTCGCGCCATTGCAAAACAAGCGGAAGCTGAACGCGAACGGCGCGCCAAAGTGATTCACGCAGATGGTGAATTACAAGCATCACATAAATTATTAGAAGCCGCAAAAATTTTAAGTCAGCAGCCGCAAGCACTACAATTACGCTACTTACAAACATTATCGAATATCGCAGAAGAAAAAAATTCAACGATTGTATTTCCGATACCCATTGAATTATTATCGGCTTTTAAAAATAAAGTTGACTAACAATGAAGGGATTTATGAGTTTTTGGAATGAGTTTAAAGCCTTTGCGATGCGTGGCAATGTTATTGATCTTGCTGTTGCTGTAGTCATCGGCACCGCTTTCGGAAAAATCGTCACTGCATTCGTCGATGGCATTATTATGCCATTAATTGGGGTATTGCTCGGCGGTGTAAATATTGCTGATAAAACCTTTACGATTCATAACGCCGTTATCAAGTGGGGTGCTTTTCTGCAAAGCATGGTCGATTTTACGCTTATTGCCTTTTCGATTTTTTTCATGCTGAAAATATTATACAAATTAAAAATTAAAGAAGAGTCTAAACCGACTTTAACTACGCAAGAAAAATTATTGATGGAAATTCGGGATTTGTTACAGCAAAAAAAATGATGATTCACCCGTCGTCCCGCGGCTCGTCCGCGGGACGACGCATAGTAGGTAAAAGGAAACTTTTCATGAACATTATTCCCATCCCCGCATTGAGTGACAATTATATTTGGTTACTCTTTAATCCTCATACGAATCATGCATGGATAGTCGATCCAGGCGAATCCGCACCCGTATTAAGAGAACTAAAGCAGCGTCATTTGCAATTGCAGGGGATTTTTATCACACATCACCATCATGATCATTCCGGTGGAACAAAAGAATTAAAGCAGCATTTTCCGCATATTAAGGTATATGCATCAAAACAAAGTACTTTACCTTTTATCACACATCCCCTTCAGGAAGGTGAGATGGTTTCATGTGATGATATCGAGTTGAAAGCCCTCGCGATTCCTGGGCATACTCTCGATCATACGGCATTTTATAACGCGGATATGGTATTTTGTGGTGACACTTTATTTAGTTTCGGATGCGGAAGAGTTTTCGAAGGAACACCCGCACAAATGTACCATTCATTGGCTAAATTAAAAAATTTAAATCCGCATACAAAAATTTATTGCGGACATGAATACACACGCGCTAATTTACAATTTGCGAAAGCAGTTCTACCCAATAATCCATTTATTATTGAAAAATTAATCGAGATTGAAAAGTTGCGTGCAGAAAATTCTCCAACACTTCCTTCTGTTTTAAAACAAGAATTATTATTGAATCCTTTTTTGCGCTGTGAAGATCCCATCATTATTCAAGCCGCGGAGAAACATAGTAATACGACATTAAAAGATCCAGCTGAAGTATTCGCGACGCTTAGGGCGTGGAAAAATTCCTTCAAAACCTAAGGTTTATTGATTTTTTTCAGAATGCATAAACACCCCAACGCCATAAATAAATAAATCGGCAAAATGGAAAGTGCTAAATGGTAATTATGTAATGAAAAATAATGTGCGTTATTAACCAATGTGCCATCCCAAAGCACGTCAAGAAATTTGCCGATTAAAGGCTCTGTAAACGAACCAAATAATGCATCACCCGTATTAATTAATGCGACGACCGTCGCAGCTAAAGGAATGGGATTTATCGATTTACCCAGCGGGAAACTCAACATAAAAACACCCGTCGTTAAACCAAAAATAAATAACAACAAACCAAACAACCATAAAGGAAGAGTCGTGACATAAATAGCGAGGGTAAGCGAAACAAAACCAATTAATGTACCCGTGATCATGACTTCTAAACTTTTTCCGGTTTTACCCGAAAGATATCCGCATAAAGGACCACCGAATGCGAGGCCTAAGAAAATTAAAGAGGTATATGAAGCCGCTTCGGTCGAGGTAAGATGATGCTCCACTTCAAAAAAAGGATTTCCCCACAGCCCACCCAACACAGCAATAGGTGTAAAGGCAAGGCCACTATAAAAAGTCAGTAACCAATTTTTTTTCTCTTTAAACAAAGCAAAAATGGCAGAGAAATTGATTTCTGACGCTTCCGTTTTATTCCGCGATTGGATTTGGTAAGGATTTTTGTCTTTCGCAAATATAAGGAAAATAAAGGCAAATGCAATTCCGAACATGCCGCAATACGTTAAACTCTCGCGCCATCCCGCATGGGTCACCATCAAAGTCAACGGAACTTGGCCGCATAACGCGCCCAACATAGCAGCCGTTGCAAGCAATCCATCCACAAAAGCCACTTGATTAGGACGAAACCAAATCGCCGACATTTTCATGTAACTCACGGTGGCAAAAGCCGTGCCGGCGCCAATGAGCGCGCGAGACAGCTGAGCGGACAATAATGAATGAGTATTCGCAAATGCGAGAGTCGCAAACGCACAAACGAGAATCGCAATGGCAGTAAGTATACGAGGACTAAAACGATCTAATAAAGGCCCAACAAAAAGCTGTGTGACTAAATACGCGTAAAAATACGTTGCCGCCAAATTACCTAAAGCAACGCCAGAGATATGGAACTCAGCCATTAATTGGCCTGTCATCACGCTCGGGGAAACTTGTAGCACGTATTTATAGAATAAAAAGAAAGAACAAAGCGTGATAATAATCCACGGATAATACTTTAAAAATGATTCACTTGAATGCGTCTTTATATGAGACCCATTCCAAGGCAATACTAACTCTGCAGGATTTTCACTGTGTTTTGTCATATTATAAAATCTATCGTTTTGTATACTAAATAAAGAACAAAAAGCATAACGCAGCGAGTTTATTTTTGCAACCCAAACTGCCTTAAGTTTTCTGATAAATTGGCTCTTTTACCCCATTTAATCCAGGTTTTTTATATCTATTCAAAAGAAATGGCGGAAGACCACAAATAACAATACCCAAAATCAAGATGGCTTCATATTGAAATACATTCCCCACAGACACCTGCGAAGGCGGTAAAAACCCTAAAATAATGGCGAGAAGGCAAGTCATGATTCCAACGCCACAAACCGTCCAGATACCGAATTTTCCGCCCGGAATGCGATAGGCGCGCTTCACATTGCCATGTTTGTAGCGTAAACGAATGGCTGCCGCAAATAATAAAATATAAAAAATTAATGCCAGTTGCGCCGTTAAGTTGGATAACACCCAATAAGAACTATTCACACTCGGCATAACAAAGAACACCATACAAAGCACCGTCACAATAATACCCTGCAACAGCAAAATGCCAATGGGCATATCATTTTTATTTCGACGAACAAAGATCGCAGGTAATTTATTATCTTCTCCCGCAATTAACATGCCGCGCGCAGGACCTAAAATCCAGGTCGAAGCGCTTCCCATGCTACCCAAAATAATGAGAAGTGCAATGATCGGAATACACCAACTCATGTGATACGCATTAAAGAAAATGCCGAATGCATCAATAAGACCAGAAACTAGCGTTAATTCATTTTTCGGAACCACAATGGTAATGGCAAGACACGCAAAGACGAGAGTTGCCATAATAATCAAACCAGAAATGATTAAGGCACGTGGAAAATCGCGATTCGGATTTTTGACATCTCCTGCGTGTACGGCAGACATCTCAATTCCCATTAAACCAAATAAAATATTGGTTAAAAAAGCAAGATCATGTGCACTCGTAATATTGGGGAAAAAATCTTTTGCGGTAAATTGAATATGGCTCGGTTTATCTAGATAAATCCAGACAAATCCCAAAACCGCAATAAAGATCATTGGTAAAATGGTTCCAATAATTGCGCCAATGACACTCAATACACTGGATGCTTTAAGTCCTAAACAATTGAGAATCGTCACACTCCAAAACGCAGTGAGTATGACCGTTAACATAAAATATTTATTTTCAACTAATGAAGGGTCTATTAAATAGGCGACAATCCCTGCAACAAACGTAAAAATAGTCGGGTACCACACCACGTTATAAATCCATTGTAACCAAATCGTTAAAAAGCCAAGACGCAATCCGAAAGCTTCTCGCACCCACACATAAACACCACCTGCGGTTGGCCATCCGGTTGCGAGTTCTGCGGTCACTAAAATCGTAGGAATAAAAAATAAAATCGCCCCGAGAATATAAAAAAAGACAAGTGCAAAACCATATTCTGCACCTGCCGTTAAACTACGGAGATTATCAATCGCGATCACATTAATCATGACCAGCGTAAAAACACTGAGTGCCTTGCCTTTCGATAATTCTAATTTCATATACTCGCTCGTCTTATTTTTTATATTTCAAAAGTCGGTTGTAGATAAGATCATAACCACCCTCGCCCATCATTAAAGAACGCGCCACACGTCCAATGGTGGTAACGCTGATTTTCGTTTCTGCACTAATTTGCCGATATGAAACGCCTGCTTTAATTAATGCGACCAAACGAAATCGATCTGCCATGGCTTCCAACTCGCGGGGCGTGCAAAGATCTTCAAAAAATTTTAATGCTTCGTCTTTTGTTTTAATTAAAGCAATCGCTTCATATAAATCTTCCCGCAAAGCATCATCTTTATCACGGAAATTTCTGTTTACTTTCATTAAGTTAACCCCGCACTACTGTATTAGCGCGCTAATACGATGGAACAGTTTAACAAAATGTGGGCAGGGCTGTCAACTTGTAAGGGATTGTGCCGGGCTATAAACCCTCACCCCTACCCCTCTCCCGCAAGCGGTAGAGGGGATGACTAATGGAGAATTCCCCTCTCCCGGAGCGCTTTTCGGGAGGGGAGAGGGGTTAGGGGTGAGGGTGCTTACGATCTGCGCCTTATCTAAAATAACGCTTGGATGAGAGTGCCTACCCACCTCCGATGTTAACAATTTTTTATAAGATCCATTTAAAGATTTACGATCTTGCGATGGGGGCCGCCTTAATTCACGACAAAATGAAAAGCAGCAGAATATCCGAGAAAAAAATCCTCGAATACCATTCCACATGCTACGAAAAAAAGAAAGAAAACTACGTTTTCTCGAGGGAGATGGCTCGTATAGTGGAAAATCTTCTTCGATTAACTTTTGAGGCTTTTCAGGCTTTGATTCATATTTAGATTCATATTTACTTTCAGAAAAATCAGCAAGAAATTTTTTAATATTATTTAAAATATCTAACTCAGAAAAAATTTGTGATAAAAAACTTTCAATTCTATTTCTATTTTCTTCTTTTTGAATCGCACCAAGATCTCTCGAAATTTTATTTTTAATAGCATACAACTCACCTTCTAAATCTTTAATTTTATGAAAAGCATTCGTATCATGAATATTCACTTTTTGAAAATCATCCGAAATCTTTTTAGTTTGAACAGTAAAAATTTTTTTAAATCCATCATTCCAAGCATGGTCTAATTCTCTTCTATGCAATTCTTTAAAACATAAGGGATCAATATCTTCCACATCCACTTCGATGCGAATAGGTAAAAGAAAATTATTTTTCTCTTTTTCCTGCGCGGTACGCGCCTCCAATTCCCATTTTTTTAATTCTTCATGACTTTTGCTTTTTTCATATAATGCTTTAGTAAATGCACTTGCAATTTCTACAAATTCATTTTCAACAATCGTATTAAACTGGGGGACATCCTGCTGAATAACTTCATAAGGTTCTTTCATATGCCTCATGACTTGCAATGATTTTGATTCATGGGCGAAATGGCTCGTCATTTTTTTTAAATCATCATAAATTTTAGAAACTGCGAGATCGACTACACTTGGCCATATCAACTTATACGCCCATTCATAATAAGTATCCGATTGATAATATGTTTGAATATTTGCAATTAAAACATTTAAGTTTTGTTCCAATTTATCTGTTTCTTTTTTTATTTCACATATTTTTAAATAACTAATATTCTTTTCTTGAATTCTGCGATATTTTTCTATGATGTTTTGATGAAGAGGATTTTTTGACTCCAAAAATTCTTTTAAATAATAGACATCCACCTTATAGTCATTTTTTTTTCCTAATTTGTCATTAATTTTTTCTAGTCTTTTTAAGCTTGAAATGGTTTGTTTTTTTAAAAAAGCCTCGGAAACCTTTCGGACTTCTTCTTTTAATACCACCAAACGATTCGTTAAAATATCGACATTTTTTTTGTAATTTAGCACTAATTCGGAATTATCCACCATCCATTCGAAATAATTTTCTTCTTGAATCAACGCTTGAAATACTTTCTCTTCGTCTTGATCAAGGTGCAAATCAATAATTTGATAATTCTTATGTGTTTTTCTAAGTAAATTATTAAAAATGGTGACATCTTTTTTGATCTCTTGCACGCGCTTTATTAAACGTTCCCGCTCAATTTCTTCCTCCTTTTGAATTTTATCTTTGGTTTTATATAAAATTTCTTCCTCTTTTTTTTCAACCATCACATCCGATAATTTAAGTGAATACCAGTCTAATACATAGCCCAATACTTTACAAAACGAGGTATTTTCTTCAAATGTCTCGTTAACCTTACTTTTAAGATGTGAAATAAGCTCCGAAATTTCTTCATCTGTATCAAAATCGAAATTTATCAATTCTTTTTGTATCATTGCATTAAAGATAAGTAATTTTTTATGCCATATCGTAGGTGTTTTATCATCACTTGGAAAATACGCTAGAATATTTTTTTGGGCATTTTGAATATCATTTTTGAACTTAACTACTGACCGATGATTCTCATCATAGCTTCGCATAAAGTCATCCTTTTTTACAGAAACTTCAACGATGATTTGTTTGACTTACATTTTTTATGACTGGACTTTCTTGATTGTGATGGTGCGCTCCTTTTTTTCTAAAAAATGGTGTGTTTGATTTAGTAACTGGCATCTCGACCGTAAGTTCTTTTATGGAAGGTCTTAAGGAAAAATCATTATCTCTCGTTTTATCTGGAGGTATGCATACGCATTTTGCCCGACATTCTAATGATATAGTACTAAACAAACTAAATGAAAAAGTCGTTGTCACTATCGCAGAAAATACCGAAGGACCCCCTATCATGAGAATGAAGGCGCCAAACGTTAAACCTGCAATAGCACCCCACATGGTAAAGCATAATGCAAGCACCGCGAGAGTGAGCAATGAAGCAAGGAGAATTCTTTTCCATGGTTTATCTACCAAAAATTTATATTTATTATTATTTGCAGATAAAATAGGTTGAATCGATATTGAATTTACAAACGAAAATGGTGCGTGTGGTTTCGAATCTTCCGTTGGATAATTTTTAAATTCTTCTTCAAATTTTTTTAATTTTTTTGCAACAACAAAAATGGCTCGCATGATTTCATTTTTTTGTTCTCCGGAATACTTCTCTTCTTCAATCTCTTTTCTTTTTAATTTCAAAAATATTTCTAGGCTTTTTCTATTTTCTGGTAATATAAACCATTCTCTCCAAGCCTTTTTTAATTCTAATTTTTTATTTTCAAATAATACATTTTTAGGAGGAATGATTTCTGGGATATTAGTCAAATATAATAATAATTCTTTTCTTTTTCGCTGAATGGATTCCTCATAATATTTTTGTTTTTCATCAATGGTTAATATTTCTTGAAAGCGAGCAGATAATTTTTTTTCTAAATCATCGTTTCTTTCTTTTAATTGTGGCAATATTTCAGAGAATTTTTGGATCTCTAATGGTACATTCTCAAAGTTCGTTTTTAATAATCTTGATTTTTCGATGAATTTTTGACACTCCTCAAAAATTCCTGTCATATCATAACCTAAAAATTTAGAAAAATTCCCCAAGATTTTTTTATATGCTTCAACCTCAACTTTATATTCATTTAATGTTAATCTTAAACGATTGGTCGCTAATATAAATACTTGAATATAATGATTCATCGCGACGTACTGATGGTAAATTAATTTGTACTCAACATTTTGCAGCAAATCAATTTCTGGATATATTTTCTTTTGCGTGCGAACCGTATCAATTAATTCTGTGACATAATGCATATTACTTTGCAATATTTGCGTTTTTTTTTGGTGAAGTTCTTCTTGACTTTCTTTACATTTTTTACGATATTTTAATTGATTCATTTCTTCCAACATTAAAACTTGCAGCTTTTCATTATTGGATAATTTATTATTTTGGAAGTCAGTAGGATAATAACTTTCGACTGGGGCTTGATTAAATTGTTTGACTTGTTTTTGTAAGAGTAATAAATCACCTTGCAATGCATGTTTTAGTCTTTCGTCTAAATTATTAAAAATATAATTTTCGAGCTTCAGCTGATATTTACTCAAAACATCTTGCACGATATTGTCTACGTTAATTTTTTTTTCGTCATCTCTATTCAATTGTAGAAATTGACGATTCATGAATGTAATTCTTCGAGTAAACATTTCTAAAAAATACATCTGATAAATCAATAATAGTATTTTATAAGTAGTAAAAAATTCTTTTTCTAAATTTTCTTTATTTTTTTCCCAATGAGAAATAGATTCAGAAAAATCCTTATCGATTTCCGTCGGACATTTATAATCTTCAAATTTATTTAAAAATATTTTAACCGTTTTTTCATGGAACCTTTTGATATAATCACATTCGTCTTTATAATTTCGCCATATATTTTCAAATTTATGTTTAAGCTCTAGGATGGTTTTCTTAAGGACTGCTCCAACATCGTAAGTGCCTATGCTATTTTCATTGTGAGCTTTTACGGTTGAAAACATGTACATCTCCTTATGATTCAAAACAAAAATACCATTTTTTTGTTGCCTACATTTTTTGATGTTATAATAAAATTCACACAGAAGGAAACATCTAATGAATTTACGCACAATCATTTTTGTCTTTTTATGTTTTTTTACTTACCAAGCTTTTGCGGAAGATAAAGCGGCAAAAGAAGATACCACCCCACCCCCAATGGAAGGCCCACTTACGATTGAGCAAATTCCGCCCATCGCTTCATTGCCACAAGGCGAATTACCAAAAACTTCTTAGTTTTTTTCTAATATTTTTCGAATGACAAAACGCGGTCGCTTACGAACTTCAAGATAAATGCGACCGATATATTCACCAATAATTCCCAGCCCAAATAAAAAAATTCCGAGAACAAAAAATATCATCGCAATGGAGCAAGGTCATGATGTGGTGAATACGCATCGTGAAAATAGACAAAAAACTAATGGAAATAACAAATAAACTCAATAAAGTATAAATTTGTAATGGAAATAACGAAAATCCCGTGACTAAATCAAAATTATAACGTATTAAACCAAAAAAATTATAATTTGATTTCCCTGCAAAACGAGGCTCGTGTGCAACCGGAATTTCTGTTGGATGGGCCGCATAACTTAATGCCAATGCGGGGATGAAAGTATTCGCTTCGCCAGTAGATGCCATCAAATCTACAATGTGACGACGATATGCGCGTAACATACAACCTTCATCTATCATTTTAATTTTTGGAATCATCCAGCCACGAATTTTATTATGGATCTTAGAAATCATTCTTCGAAACCATGAATCTTGTCTATTTTCACGATGCGTATTCACCACATCATGACCTTGCTCCATTGCGATGATTAACTTTGCAATTTCTTCGGGAGGGTTTTGTAAATCGGCATCGAGTGTGATAACAATTTCGCCTCGCACCCGCTCAAAAGCAGCCATGATTGCCATGTGCTGGCCAAAATTAGAGCCGAACTCAATGACACGAATCTGATCGGGTTTACGAACGTGCAGATCATACAAAATTTCACTCGATCGATCTCGACTTCCATCATTCGTAAAAATAATTTCATAACTTTTACCGATGCGATCTAAGGTAAGCGTGAGGCGGCGATATAATTCTTCTAGATTTTTTTCTTCATTAAAAACGGGAATGACAATACTCAAATACGGATTTATTTTTTCCATATAATATCCTGTGTTATACTGGGGTTTATTATGAATTTAAAAAAAATAAACGCAATCTTTACTCGTTTTAAACGAGAGAATCCTAACCCCACCACGGAGTTGCAATATCATTCGCACTTTGAATTATTGATAGCAGTGATGCTATCTGCACAAGCGACTGATAAATCGGTTAACAAAGCCACAGAAAAATTGTTCCCTATTGCCAATACACCAGAAAAAATTCTTGCACTGGGCGAAAAAAAATTACAAGACCACGTCAAAAGTATCGGTTTATATAAAACCAAAACGACGAATATCCTCAAAACCTGTCAAATCTTAATCGATAAGTATCACTCTAAAGTCCCGCACGATCGCGAAGCCTTAGAATCTCTACCAGGGGTTGGCAGAAAAACTGCGAATGTTATTTTAAATACTTGTTTTCATGAACCTGTGATGGCGGTAGATACGCATATTTTTCGTGTAGCACGTCGGATTGGACTTTCTAAGGGAACCACTCCCCTTGCGGTAGAAAAAGACCTCATCAAAGTTATTCCAGAAAAATTTTTGCTGAATGCACACCATTGGTTAATTTTGCATGGACGTTATGTTTGTGTTGCACGCAAACCGAAGTGTCCGGAGTGCTTGATTAAGGATTTGTGTGAGTTTAAGGATAAAACAAAGGTTTAGTGCCAACTCCATCGTCCCCATTCTTCTACCCGTCGTCCCGCGGCTTGTCCGCGGGATCCAGAGCGGCATTGAGGGCCTTCTGGATCCCGCGGACAAGCCGCGGGACGACGGTGTTTTTTAGAAGTAATAATCAAACTGCAACGTCACCACATTCGCGAATTTGCCAGTACCTGTCGGGCCTTCAATACCAGAACCGGTTGAGGTATCACCATCATGGTAATCATAATCGCGACGAAACTCTAAAGATTGCAAAGTATTTTTCCAGAAGGATCGGTTAATGACGACAGAATAACGCTTAGCGGGTAAGCCAATCGCAAGCGAATCACGGCTGGATTGATAACTCACGCTGACAGAAGTCGGATTCACAAACCACGGAATATTATAAACCCCTTCAATATTCATGGCATCAGGTCGTGCACCTGCATCATTTAATGTTAAATCTTCCGGTGAAAAATGCGTTGAAGCAGTAATGTATTCCGCAATTAATTGGAAATTACCCAGTGAAAGTTTTAAATTGACATCATAAGCAGGAACACGATGCACTAATTGCTCATCACCCGTATTTTCTTGTTCAACTAAATCGGTATCTGGATTGGTAAAGGTTTCCGTAGGACCGCCAAAACCGCCAAATAATGGGAAAGGTCTCGCATTGTTATTACCCGTGAATTGCATACCTGCAGAATCTGCGAGATTCGCAATCACGCCGCCACCAAAGGTGGTCGACCAAGGCGTTTTACCCGTCCCTTTTAAGGTATAAGCTAAATTGATACCACCATTATTGACGTGACTGGTAGCGGATGCATGGCTTGGACCATTAAAAATATAACCGGTTGCCAGCAAGGAATTTGGCGTTTGTTGTTGATAACCTACAACAAAAACACGCGCAGGCGTTCTCGCTAAGATTTTTTGCAAGGGACTACTTACCAATGTCGTAGAATAAACCCCGAACGGAACGAACATTTGACCAAAGCTTGAATAAAATCCTGTTTTTTCAAAATCCCCTATAACAACAAACGCTTTATTCACAAACACTCGAGAATTAAACATACGATCATTCGAGCTAAAAGAACCCGTTTCCGTACCGATATTGTTGTCATAAGAAAGTTCAATAAAACCGGAGGTCCAAGTACTTGGTCCTAACACATATGCATCAATGTTGACACTCGTGAGATCAATGTCACTATGATTTGCGGCACCACCCCCATCACGATACAAAGCCTGACCTTCCACTAATCCGCTCAACAAAATATGTGAGCCAAGAGATTCCGCTGGACGTCCCATCGCTCTTAAACGTTGATCCACGTTAAGATCAATTTGTAACAATGTCACATCTTCGTTCACGCTGGGACTGTTAACAATTAAGTTTCCACCAGAAAATTCTAAAGGAATACCGATGTAAGGTCCGCTTGATACAAATGATTGTCCCGGTACATCTAAATCAACCGGTAAATAAAGTGGTCCAGTCGTTGGTAAATCAGTGGTGCCTTCAATTTGTGAGTTACCTGCAGCAATTGAGGTAGGATTTGCCATTGATGTAGGGTTTGATTTATTCGCAACTTTTTTAGATATTTCAGTTGTAGAAATAGATTTTGATTGATTTTTTAATAATGCCACTTGTTTTTGTAGCTCTGCGACACTGGATTGCAATGCTGCAATTTTTGCAGCCTCACTATCCGTTGCTGCAAAACTTTGCGAACAAAAACCAAATAAAATGACACTCAATACCAACGGGGTCAATTGAGACTTCATACACACGCCTTAAAATTATTCATCGGGAGTTTTAACTGGATTGCAGACATTATCAAAGATTAAATTTAAGCTCAAGAAAATATATGATATATTTTAAAAAATGTACCAGGGATCCTTGCAAATGGATATGCATGGTTTTACGATGCTTGAAATGGTTATTGTCATCGTCATTTTAGGAATTATGGCAGCAATGGCCATTCCTTTATGGCCGGGATCATCCATCAACATAGGCGCAGGCGCCGATCAACTTGCGGCTGATTTACTTTATACCCAATCACTCGCTATCACTTCGGGTCAACGTTATTTTTGGATTATGACCGGCACCACCACTTATCAAATTCGTAATAGTGCCGGTACTGCGATTACATATCCTGGAACTGGTTCTACGACGATTAATTTAAACGCTGGAACCTCCTTTAGCACACTGACCAATTTACCGAGCAGCTTGGTTCTCTTCGATGGCAAAGGCCAACCCTACACCACATCCGTAATAACAGGCGGGACTAGACTTGCGGCGTCTGCCACCATCCGAATTATCGCAGGCGGTATTACGAAATCCGTTATCATTTATCCCAACACAGGTTATGTGGTAGTCCAATGAAAAAATTTATATTAGGTTTTACGTTTATTGAATTAGTTATTTTTATCGTGGTATCAAGCATTATTGCTGTGACGATTTTCAAAGCAAGCACGACCTCTCTTTTAGGTTCCGGGGGCACCTCTGATCAAATTACCGCAAATAATATAGCCCAGCAATGCATGGATTACATGTTAGGTAACCGAAGGCTTAATGGTTATACCACCTACTCCTGTCCGAGCACTCCTGGAGGAAGTTTATGTACGACGCAAGCAGGATTTACTCTCACTAACAGTGTGACATGTACCACACTTGGTTCAGATACCAATTTTAAAACGTTAACGGTAGTCGTCTCAGGAAACGGTAACGCGACCCTCAACACTTTAATTGCGAACTATTAATATGAAAAAATATTTTGGTTTTTCATTGATCGAACTTGTGTTAGTCATTGTTGTGATTGGCATTGTCGTGTCAGCAAGTTCGAGATCGATCATGGAAGGCTTAAATAGTTTTGTTTCTGCGCAAAGTTTTTATAAATTAGATTGGCAAGCGAACATGGCGCTTGAAGAAATCACGAGAGAAGCACGTACTATTCCAACTCCCGCGAGTATTACGACTGCGACTGCCTCTCAATTTACTTTTGTAGATAGTACCAATACGACGATGAGCTATACCATCAGTGGGGGAAATATTCTAGAAAATGGCGTAATACTGGCTACCAATGCGACCAGTTTAGCTTTTACTTATTACACTAGACTCGGTGCATCAACTGCTACCCTTTCAGCGATTCGATTTGTAAAAATCAGTATAACACTCACCTCTGGCACAAATACTTATACTTATACCACGACGGTTAATTTACAGGATCTACCTTAAGGATACTTTATGCGATTAAGAGGACAAAAAGGCTATCTCACCGTTGTCGTTGCCATACTAATACTGTCCGTTGCATTTTCAAGTCTTGTTATTTCGCATATTTATTCCAATAAAAGTTTAAGTGTCGCGAATTCCCTTTTATCCATGCAAGCTTATTATATTGCAGAATCGGGCTTAGAACGTGCGGTATATGATATTACCGTTAATAATTTAACTTGTGTATCCATTACTGGGGCCGCAAATTATACCAACTATACTTTTCCGAATGCCGCAGGCCCTTTTACGGTCACGGGCGTCGCAACGCAAAGCGCATCGACTCTGAGCGCAGCACTAACCAATGTAGCCACTTCTCTCACTCTCGTAAATAGCGCGGGATTTGCGGCCCTTGGAACGGTTTTAATTGATAATGAACTGATGAACTATACGTCTAATAGCGCAAATACCTTGTCAGGATTAATGAGGGGGGTTGGAGGAACTACCGCTTCCGCGCACGCATTAAACGCATCCGTCGCTCAAGATCAATGCTTGTTAACCTCTAGCGGTGGCGTACCCTCCCTCACTTCCCCACTCGCCAAAAGAGAACTCGTCGAAATTTTACAAGGAAGTAGTTTTTCGCTAGGACAATCAGGATCGGGTGCAGGAACGGGTTCCGGATCTGGTAGTGGCACTAGCATTGGTGTTTATCAAGCAGGTTTAATCGTAGGTGGAACTGCCTCCATTGGTAGTGGTGGTGTCATCACCAATGGAAGTGTTACCTCATCTAGCGCTAACTTTCCGGGGTCTACGATTATTGCTGCAGGGGGCGTGGTATTAAACGGTACTGCGGAAACTCAAGTATCCAATGGTTCCGGTACATTGGTCAATAGCTCCACTTCAAGCGCCTTACAAGCCGATATCTCTCAAAATAATGCTTTGGCTAATTCTGCGACGTTATGGAATCAATTTTTTAATCAATCCAAAGCAACCGTGCAAGCGAGTGCCAATCAAACCTATACCAGCGCAAATATTAATGGCGCAACAGGGCAACTCATTTGGGCATCTAGCTTAACTTTAAGTGGTTCAACCACGATCGGTAGTCCAACCGCGCCAGTCATTTTAATTGTGAATGGTAATATTAATACCAGCTCGAATTTTACGCTCTATGGATTTTTATATATCACGGGATCCGCTGCTTTCAATGCTGTCACTACGATTAATGGCGCCCTCGTGATGGAAGGACCATTAAACACCAATGGTTCGGTCACGATTAATTTAAGTCCGAGTGCGCTTAATCTCGCAAGTAAATTAGCATCCACCACATTTAATACGTATAGCTTTGTACCGACTTATTTGCAAGAATCATTTGCTTGAGAGTCAAGGGTCCGATAGACTTATCCGTTACACTAGAAAAGCAACGCCCGTGTGTACATGAACTGCGAATTTTTTTTCAAAAATGCATATGTTAAAGATAGTCTTGCAATACTTGCAGGATGTATTCTTACATTTGCTTTTGCACCATTTTCATTTTATTTATTGGCAGTCATTTCGCCTGCCTGCTTACTCATTTTATTAAAAAACCTCACCCCTAAACGCGCATTTTTTCGTGCGTGGGCTTACGGTCTTGGTTTTTTTGGCGGAAGTGTTTACTGGGTATATATCAGCATTCACTTTTACGGTAATACCTCGCCGCTACTCGCGGGTTTTATTACCAGTGTCTTTATTGCTTTTTTGGCTATTTTTCCTGGTCTGACTGGGTACTTTTTCAACCGATATTTTTCTAAAAACGATACTTACGCCTACATTTTTGCATTTCCTGCCATTTGGGTCATTGTAGAATGGATTCGTAGCAATATATTCACAGGATTTCCCTGGGTCTTGCTCGGGACAAGTCAGGTTCATTCTCCAATAGCCGGTTTCGCACCCATTGCCGGTGTCTATGCTGTTTCTCTTTTAGTGCTCGTAACGGCTGGGTTATGCGTCGATCTCCTTTATCATCGTCGCTTACGCAATATTTTTTTCATTTTCCTCATATGGGGACTTGGGTTTGGCTTACAATTTATTGCTTGGACAAAACCTGTCGGCGCGCCTGTCCAGGTAAGTTTAATTCAAGGCAATATTCCTCAAGATATTCATTGGTCTTATGAATCGTTAATTCCAACATTAAAGCGCTACCAACAACTGACAGACCAACATTGGGATAGCAAAATTATTATTTGGCCTGAAAACGCGATCCCGATTCCTTTACAAAATGCGACAAACTTTATCGATTTCATGACAGAAAATGCAGCAAAACACCAAGCCACTATCATTGCTGGTATTCCGGTAAAACATGAAACAGACGACACCTACTATAATGCTATTATTACTTTCGGCAATGATTCTGGTTTTTACTTAAAACATCGACTCGTGCCATTTGGCGAATACACTCCTTTTGTTGGATTATTGAAGGGTGTGCTGGATCGCTTTCAAATCCCCATGTCCAATATGGTACCGGGTGTTGGTATACCCAAACCTTTAATTGCACATGGCTTAAAAATCGCGCCTTTCATTTGTTATGAAATTGCTTTTCCTGAACAAGTGTTACAAAGAGATGGTGACATCGATATGCTGTTAACTGTCAGCAATGATGCGTGGTTCGGTCAATCCATCGCGCTTGCACAACATTTAGAAATGGCGCAAATGCGCGCGCTCGAAATGGGTCGTCCCGTTTTATTTGTATCCAATACCGGCATCACTGCCATCATTCGACCAAATGGAAAAATACAAAGCGAAGCCCCACCCGACCAAATTTACGTACTGACGGACAAAGTACAAACTGTCAATGGCAAAACCCCTTGGCAAAGATATGGAATGGATCCCGCCTGGATAATGATCATCCTATTTTTATTTTATGCCATTACATCACAACGAAAAAAGAAAAGTGAGTGAACACTATGGAAGAACAGTACAATCCACAAAAAATTGAAGAAAATACTCAGCGTTATTGGGATGAACATAATAGCTTCCAAGCAACCGAAGCCGTCAATAAAGAAAAGTTTTATTGTCTTACCATGTTTCCTTACCCAAGCGGTCATCTCCATATGGGGCATGCGAGAAATTACACGATCGGCGACGTCATCAGTCGCTATCAACGCATGTTAGGTAAAAATGTTTTACAACCGATGGGATGGGATGCTTTTGGATTACCTGCAGAAAATGCCGCGATAAAACATCAAATTCCGCCGGCGGAATGGACTTATAAAAATATTGATTTCATGCGCCAACAAATGAAACGTTTGGGCT
>JABDEN010000019.1:0-18402 GCA_013287025.1 Gammaproteobacteria bacterium
TTGGCGCTATTCTTTCCAACGTAATAAAACTATAAGAATAAATATTTTCTGTATCAGGCTCATGATCCTCCCGATCGATGAGCTTCCATTCTGACATATCAAGCTCGGGAAAATAGGCGTCTCCTTCAAAATGATGATGTATTTCAGTCAGATACAAACGACAGACGCGCGACAGCAATTGCTGATACAGTAACGCGCCTCCGATCACAAAAGCCTCTTCACTGTATGCAACGGCAAGCAAAGCGGTTTCGATTGAGTTCACCACGACACATCCCGGCGCTTGAAAATCAACATCGCGTGTAATCACAACATTGCAACGATCTGGCAATGCACGACCAATCGATTCAAAAGTTTTTCGGCCTAAAATAATGGGATGGCCCGTCGTAATTTTTTTAAAATGTTTAAGATCGGCAGGCAAACGCCAAGGTAATTGATTTTGACGACCAATCACGCGATTGTCAGACATGGCACAAATAGCTGAAAGATGCATGCAAAAAAATCCTTACTATTATCGTGAAACTATGCAAAACTTGAATACAAGGAATAATAACAAAACATGATTAAAAAGGAGAGGAAAATGATATCCATCACCTGTCAATTCAACCAATTCCATCTTGATGAAACCATCCGAAAGCCAAAACAGCAAATGCAAGATTACGCAAGACAGATCACTTCCGCGATTCGTGATACGCTCAAAGAAATTCAAAAACAACATTTGAAACAAATTGTGGAGTCTGCCGCTTTTGTTGTGCTAGAACAAAATATGGCGGAATTTATTCATAATACCATCGATGCATGTTTATTAAATAAATTAGCTTTAGAAAATCAATCCATTCAAATTAAAATTCCACAAAAATTGCATCGAGAAATTAAAATTTCATACACGGATACTGCAGGTGGATTTCCTAAAGATTTTATGGAGGATAAAAAATCTTTAGATTATTTTAAAGATAAATTAAAGGGACAAAAAATTTATGTGTCTTCACATAAAATAGAATCCAGTCACATTTTTATTGGTGGAAATGGCCTCGCATTATCTCAAACTTGCCGATTTTTAAAACTCTACCAAGGAAAATTAATTTTAAAAAATAAAGAAAAAGGCGCTGAAATGCTTTTTATTTCTCCGCAACGGCCTAAAAATAAAAAGCCGAGTTTTAATAATTTCAAGGGAATAGATTTCCAAAATGTTTTTGCGCATGATGAAACAAATATATTAATGCGTTCTAATTCAAGACCAGACTTAACATTACTTAATATTCCCGAAAGAAACATTACGCTGCAAAAACTCGATTCACCACAATTTAATTTATCGAGTACAGATTCAGAAAGTGCGCTTTCGCCCTTTCCTTCACCTTAAGCTATACTGCGCACTGGCTGATTGTCCAGGGCCATTAAAAACTTTTACTGTCACGGCCTTGATCGCGTTATTATTTAATTCATTCAAATCAGTAGTTAATTGCTGCAAAAACCAGTGGGATAATTCTTCGATTGTCACATTAGTCACGGGAAGAATGACGACATCACGCTTTAAAAAAGGAATAGGTTCATGATTAAAATGCGCGAACCACATTTCATTTTTATCTTCTAATTGTAAATACTGCGAATGTTTTGGTAATAAAAATTTACGATCTAAAACATCACAGAGGGTTTGAAGTTTTTTCTTATAAAAACGATAATCAAAAGCCATGCCGTTATTATTTAACAAAACCGCAAAAGAAACATGCACCGTGTAATTGTGTCCGTGTAAATCTTCACGATCTGTCGACGAAAAAATGGTAAAATGACCTGCAGAAAAACTATGCTCTTCATTATGTAACTCAACCACTGCTTGTTTCACGGAAATCCTCGAGTTTTAAGAAAAATTTGGGGGTATTATAGCATTGATGGGTATCTACACAACCGTCGTCCCGCGGCTTGTCCGCGGGATCCAGAGCGACACTGCAGACTTTCTGGATCCCGCGGACAAGCCGCGGGACGACGTAGTTTATTTTAAAGACTCCCTCGAAGATCTTGAAAACTAAACCCCGAAAGATCTCTATCAAAACCCTTCCCGAGCCCAATCACTTTAATAATTTCCCCCATTTCCTGCGGCAAAATGAGTCTTTTTATCGCGGCGTTTTCACGGATAGAAATATTTTTTTTCGCAATAATATCAGTTAATTCAGAGCCTAATAAAAATCCTGCCTGCGTCGTAAATCCTAACAAATCAAAATCCGTACTTTCGATGACCGTAGTAAAATCCACATGCGCAGTAATATCTTGCAAACCAGGATATAACAAAGGATCACTATGACGATGATGTTGCAAAAAACACATCAAAGTCCCCATCATTCGATCGGGATGATAATATTCTTTTCGCCCATATCCATAATCAAAAAAAATTACCACACCTTTTTTTAAAGTTTTTTCGATAGATTTCATCAATGGAATGATATGAAGATGAATTTCAGATTCATATCCATCACTGAATGAATACTCTGCAAGCAATGCATCCATTTTATCGAGAAAACCTGCAGAAATTGGATCACTCAACACCCACTGTAATTGATGATTTTCAATCGTCACTAATTTTTCTTTTGCGGATCCTTCTTCGATACGAAAAATATGACAAGGTATCGCATCTAATATTTCATTTCCAAAAATAATGCCCTCCATGGTAAATCCCTCGAGTGTTTCTAACCACTGAAAACGGTCGATTAACGCTCCACATTCTTTTTCTATCGATTGTTTTTGCCTTTCTCGAAGAAGAGGACTTTTTTCATAAATATAATAGTACCGGGGTAACATATTTTTTTCGTGAAGCGCTTTCATGACTTCAATCGCAAAAATGCCTGAACCTGCGCCCAATTCCAAAATATCACCCTCCGGAATGTCCTGAAGAACAGTGCTAAATGGATTGGCAATACATTCTGCGAATAATGATGAAAGATGAGGCGCCGTGATATAGTCGCCACACGCCCCCCATTTTGCGGAATCACGCGTATAAAACCCTAATTGATCCGCATATAAAGCAATTTCCATATAACGCGCAAAAGAGATCGCGCCCCCCGCAAGTGCAATTTCACTTTTTAGAAAATCCAAGAGATTTTCTTTTACTGTCACTTCTGCTGGTGAAAACTGAGGGAATTTCATATCATTATAGCAATTTAAATTTATCATGAAGTTTATCTATGCAAAAAGTCGCACTTATTACCGGAGCTGCACGGCGTATTGGTGCCGTAATTGCCCGTATTTTACATGAAAATGGGATGAATGTGGTGATTCATTTTCACCATTCGGAAAATGAAGCTCGCCTTTTATGCGAATCATTAAACAATATCCGAAAGGATTCGGCCCTTGCAATCATTGCGGATCTGCAGGATAAAAATCAATGGAAACCTTTGATAAATCAAACAATAGAATTGTCTGGTCGATTAGATCTGTTAGTCAATAATGCCTCTGATTTTTTTGCAACGCCCATGGGATCGATCACAGACGAAGATTGGAATCTATTATTAGATGTGAATCTGAAAGCACCCTTCTTTTTGAGTGAATATGCAGCCCCGCATTTACAAAAAACCAAAGGCTCCATTATCAACATCGTAGATATTCACGCAGAACGTCCCATGAAATCTTATTCCATCTATTCGATTTCTAAAGCGGGCCTCTTAATGGCAACTAAAACACTTGCACGTGAATTAGGTCCTGACATTCGAGTTAATGCGGTTTCTCCCGGTCCTATCCTATGGCCAGAGGGTGAAAATGTCATTTCTGATTCTGACAAACAACACATATTAGATGCCACCGCGCTCAAACGACATGGAAGTCCCGAAGCAATTGCGAAAGCCGTGTTATATCTGGTGCGTGATGCCAACTATATCACGGGAATGAATTTATTGGTGGATGGTGGACGTTCGGTAATGATTTGAGATTGACATAGGAAAATCCATGAGCTTTTTACGCAACACATTCATGAATGTTTATAAAAATAAAGCTTATCCCAATTATTGGGATGTGATTGCTTTGTCCATCGTATTAAGCATTATTTTTCTATTAGCATGGGTTGCGAGACAAATGGCGGTGCCTTATGAGTTAGGCCAACGACTTCCCATCTCGCTTGACCCAAGCTATTTACCAGGCTATGCGATGCGCACTGTGTCTAGAATGTTAATTGCGCTCTTTATTTCATTATTATTTACTTTTATTTTTGGCACTCTCGCGGCCAAAAACAAACGCGCGGAACGCTTTATCATTCCCATGATTGATATTCTTCAATCGGTACCTATTTTAGGATTTCTTTCCATTACCGTTGTCGGGTTCATTTATTTATTCCCAGGGTCGCTATTAGGGCCAGAATGCGCGGCAATTTTTGCGATTTTTACCTCACAAGCCTGGAATATGGCGTTAGGCTTTTATCAAACCGTACGCTCCGTGCCCTCTGAAATGAATGAAGCCGCTGACGTGTTTCACCTGTCTTCCTGGCAACGTTTTTGGCGTATCGATGTACCGTTTTCCTTACCCGGTTTACTATGGAACACGATGGTATCGATGTCTGCGGGATGGTTTTTTGTCGTGGCATCAGAAGCTATTTCGGTTTCCAATCAACAAATTCTTTTGCCCGGTATTGGCTCATACATTACCGTCGCCATTCAATCTGCGGATGTTAAAGCGATTATTTACGCGATTTTAACCATGTTTATCGTCATTCTTATTTACGACCAACTATTATTTCGACCACTCGTTGCTTGGTCACAAAAATTTAAAACCGAACAAGTCACCGATGGGAAAGAAGTTCGCTCGTGGGTCATTAATCTTTTGCATCGCACACGCTTTTTGCGATATTTAGGCCTTCAAATGCGTTATTTCTTCGATGCTTGTGTGAACGTTCGTTTTTTAAGAAAGAAACCAGACCTCATTTATACTGAAATCGCAACCGGTCATTCCATGAGTTTATTGTGGAATAGTTTAATCATTATTTTGATTTCAAGTATTGTATTGTTTGCAGGTATTTTTATATACCTTTATGTACCCTTAGACTCTATTCACCATATATTTGTGTTGGGACTCATCACCGCATTACGCGTTTTCATTTTAGTTATTCTTTGTTCTCTCATCTGGGTGCCTGTCGGTGTATGGGTAGGATTACGCCCCAATGTTGCATACATTGTGCAACCGCTTGCACAATTTCTTGCAGCATTCCCCGCCAATTTATTTTATCCTTTTGTCGTCATCGTCATTGTCACTTATCACTTAAACGTCAATATTTGGGCGACTCCTTTAATGATTTTAGGCGCACAATGGTACGTGCTATTTAACGTCATTGCCGGAGCCTCCGTTATTCCCAAAGATTTATTGCAAGTAGCAGACAATTTGGGTTTAAACACATGGCTGAAATGGCGACGATTAATTTTACCCGGCATTTTCCCTTACTATATTACCGGCGCCATTACTGCGGCGGGTGGAGCCTGGAATGCGAGCATTGTCGCTGAAGTCGTGACGTGGGGAAACACAACACTAGTGTCAACGGGATTGGGCGCATATATTACAGAGCATACGATGAAAGGTGATTTCGTGAATATTGCTTTGAGTATTGGGATGATGTGTATACTAGTTTTAGTATTTAATCATCTCATTTGGCGACCTTTATATGTCTTTTCTGAAAAACGTTTTATTCAGGATTAACCAATGAATAATGCTACTTTAATTGAAGTAAAAAATGTCCATAAAACTTTTAAAAAAGGTGATCGCCAAGAATTATTAGTTTTAGAAGATATTAATTTTCGCATGGATGAAGGAGAAATCGTTGCGATTTTAGGAAAATCTGGTTCTGGAAAATCAACTTTATTACGCATTTTAGCAGGGTTAATTCAACCAAGTAGCGGGAATGTTTTTTATCGTGGCAAACCTGTGTTAGGCCCTGCACGCGGTATTTCCATGGTATTTCAAACATTTGCGTTGTTACCTTGGCTCACCGTATTACAAAATGTTGAACTCGGTTTAGAGGCCCAAGGAATTAATCGAGAGGAAAGACGAGCACGCGCATTAAAAGCGATTGATACGATTGGTTTAGACGGTTTTGAATCGGCTTTTCCAAAAGAATTATCCGGCGGAATGCGTCAACGTGTTGGTTTTGCGCGCGCCCTCGTCGTCAATCCCGATGTTTTATTAATGGATGAACCTTTTTCTGCTTTAGATGTGTTGACCGCAGACAATTTAAAAAGCGATTTACTCGATTTATGGGAAACCAAAAAAACCGGACTGCACGGGATTTTGTTCGTCACGCATAACATTGAAGAAGCCATTTTACTTGCCGATCGCATTATTGTTTTTAATAGCAATCCAGGTACGATTCGAAATGAATTACGAGTGACTTTACCTCATCCCCGCAATGATTTAGATCCGCGATTTCGCAATCAAGTCGATCGTGTTTATACTTTAATGACAACGTCAGAAACCCAAGATTCAATGCATGGACATCCACAAATTGATTTAAGTTATCGTTTACCTGAAGCAAATATTGCAGAAATTTCTGGTCTTTTGGAATTGCTCAATTCACCGTTAAATCAAGGAAAAATGGATTTACCCGATCTTGCAGATACCTTAATGTTAGACATCGATGAACTTTTTCCATTGACAGAATTATTAGAAATTTTGCATTTTGCTAAAGTGTCGAAAGGTGATATCACGATTACTGATGCGGGTATTGCATTTGTGGAATTCGATATTTTAGAACGTAAAAAATTATTTCTCGAACATTTAAAAAAATACGTCCCCCTCGCGCGCTATATTTACGAACAACTGATGCGCCATCCAAGACATCGTGCGCTTGAAGAAAATTTTCTGTCTTTACTCGAAGATTATTTTTCAGAGAAAGAAGCTTCGCGTATTCTACGCACCGTTATCGAATGGGGACGTTATGCGGAATTATTTGCTTATGATTATAATGCGGGTGTGTTGAGTTTGGAAAATCCGAAGTAACCGTTCACACTGTCATGCCAGCATGCTTTGATGCCACTTTTAAGCATGCTGGCAGGCATCCAAGGGGCTTCGCTAAATGGCAACTGGATGCCAGCTAAAAACATGCTGGCATGACAGAATTGATAAGAATACGAGAGACTAAGACCCCTTATTTTTATTTAAAGCATACTTCCCTTCGACATCAATGAAATCCTTTAGTTTTTTCATGAAATTAATTTGAACAGAATACTACATGTGGTATAATTTCGCCCCACAAAAGACGCAAACCACGGCACGAGGTTAACATGTTTTCCTATTTAATTACTAATGGGGCTGATGAGTATAGATACCTAGAATTTTTGGTAAATTTAGATTTGAAAAGAATGTATTTTTGGATTTTATATAAATCCTTGCCAAGTTTGCGTGAGTTTCCACCCGTATTTGATTATCGTCATATGTTGTTTAGCTCCGAAGCCACTGGGACAAATATTATAGCATCCGAATCTGACGTGCCTGATTTCATAGAAAAAATTTTTAGTAAAATCATGAGCGGTAGAATCTTGATGGACACAAAGGACATCGGTTATTTAACCCCTGAAATTTGTCTCGATATCAACAAAAAATTTCGCAAATTCTATCAATCCCATAGGAAAGGACACGCCGCACATAGCCACAATCCTTTATATGACATTGGATATTCTCCGAAACCACTCACCGCTGGATGCGATATTGATGAAAACAAACTACCTGAAGTCCATATTTCCTGTCCAAGCACAGAAGATATCGACTATTATCTTGAAAATGGTAACTTTTCTTTTGTAACCAGAATAAAGCGCCCACTAGCACCAACACGTGCCATCCCCGAACCGTCGATGTTATATCAATATTGGTGGCTCGCGGTATTACCCGTTGGTCTCGCTTATTTTTTATATACCAAATGTAAAAAAGGAAAAGCACCTTCCGATCCGGCTTTTTTAAAACATACATTAATAAAAAACGTATTAAATGAGTATATTGAAGCGGTGGACCTACAAATAAGAACCATTCCTCGTCGTACAGATATGAACGTTTCTGCATTTAATGCATTCAAAGCGAAATTTAAAAAAGAAACTGAAATATCGCTTCAAGAAAAATTAGAAAAAATATGGAAATCAAATTCTCCAACAAAATTTCGAGAATTATGTGATAAAAAAGCGAAAGAAATTATTCCTGAAATCATTACCACATTTAAAAAACAATTAAAAGTTTACACGCCTGCTCCGACTACTTTTCGTGTTGATGATAAAAAAACAGAAACAGAAACAACAAAGTTTCCTTTGACAGATTATCTCAAAGTAAAAACAAGTCTAATTGAAAAATGTGAAGAATATACTGAAAAACTAGAAGTATTACGCCAGTTACACAAAAATATCAAAGTCTTGAATAAAGACGCTCCCGAACCTTCGATTCTAAAATTAAAAACAAGCGATAATGAAAACCCCGCGCAAATTCAACGCGTTATTACTATTGATCAACAATCCACTTTTGAGACTGCCAATCTTTCACATTTGCAAAAAATAGAAGCGTACTCTCAAATTGTAGAATCCAAATTACAAAACTTAGAAATTAGTATCAAAAAACACGAAAAAACCTTAGAAAAATTAAAAGCCAATGAAGATAAAAAACCTTATGTTCATCCGACGAGAGCTTTAAGACTTGTTACAACTCCGCCTAAGGAAAAAAAATTAGCGCCAGAAAAAAGTAGTACTGCAAAAATTCAAACGCTTAAAAAACCTACCGTTGCAAAAGTATCACCCCCCACTCGGGAATCGAAACGTGAAGAAGAAAAATTTGAATTTAAAAAAATAGATCACAATCCAGTACAGCACAATACAATACAGCCACAAAATATTAAAAATGTTTTACAACGAGCTAATCGTTTAATCACTAAAATAAATATTCCCATTGACAAGATGACAGATGAAAAAGAAGCAGAATTACTTTTAGCCAAAAAATTTTCGGAGTCAAAAATTTCATTCGCCGATAAAGTTGCGTTAAAACTTGCATTAGAAAGTGTATTTATTGATTTTTGTATCAATGCGCCTATCGGAAGAGAACGTCATAATCAAAGAAAATTTCGCAATACCGCTTTGTATAAAAAATTTAATGGAGAGAATATCTTCCTAATGAGTGTGGTTAAAACAGGTAGTTACGATGAATTTAATCATCGAAAAGTATTAACTTTTCTCGCAGAGATGTTGATTGGATTATATGAATATACCCACTTAATCCACCCAACAGGATATTTACAACATGAAGATAAAACCCCGCATTCAAAAATTTTAGCGGAATCAACAGAGCCGACGCTCAACCCAGATGACATATTTTCATTGTTTTCTGAAAATCCTCTGAAAGCGCATGGGGATTATTGTGATTGTTTTCAAGAATTATTATTTTCTGGCATTATACGTAACAGCCAATGGCTCGAGGAGAAAGACAAACCTTTTGTCGAAAGTTATGCTTTTTTGCGTATGATTTCAGATTCTGTCAAATCTGATGGTAGTTATACTCACGAACAAAGACGTTTAGCGAATCAATGGAGACATGGAAAAAAATTGCGTGATGAAATTACTAAAACAGTAATGGCGGATGAAACATTTATTGTTTTAACTTCTAAAGATTCAATCAATTTTTCGAGGAAAAATAATTTTTAATGAAAAATAATTTTTGTCATGGAAGTGATTTGTTTTAAAATTTGTTCTGCCGAAAACAAATAAGTGTAAAGGTACATAGCGTCTTCTTGTTTTTCTTGCGTGACGATTTCAAAAATATAATTTTTAAGGGGCGCCAATTCTGGAATTTGGATAGTCTGTGTATCGACTTCATGCGTTTCAATACTTAACGCGATGTCATCCAACACTTTACAAACTGCAGAATGAAAATTTTGAATAATCAATACATTCGAACATAGCATTTTCACTTGCGGCGAAATTTTATAAGCGTATTGCATTGCAGAAATCGCTCGTAAAATTTCTTTTTCTGCATATAACAATTGTTTAAAATCATACAGATTAAATTTTTCACCCAAAAATTCACGTACCGCATCGGCTGCTAATTTTCGTTGCTGCACCAAAGATTTTCCAATATCTTCATCCAATACTTGGTAGCTATCTGCTGTTTCACTAGAATCTGTGAACATCGTAGCAAAATAATAATTTCGCAATTTTCGAATAGTATTTGCTTGATTCAATGTCAAATTTTCGCGCGCATGAATCGGCAATACGAATTGTGAAACCAAAGCAGCAATAATGATACCGAGCGTAATTTCTAACACTCGCTCTACTGCAAAAATAAAACTCGGATTATTGCTAATCAAAATAATAACGACGGTGACAACACCTAATGTGCCTGCCTCGCTATAACTTTTTTCTCCCGTTGCAATATAACTAAATAACATTGCAGATAAAGTAATGGTTAACGCAATCACAATTTCATTATGATCAAAAAAATGTAAAGTGAATAATGCAATGATCGAACCAATCAAGGTTCCTAGAAATCGCATATACGATTTTTGTAACATACCGCCTACATTGACTTGCGCGCACATGACAACGAGAATCGTAATAATCAGCCATTGATCGACGGGGAAATCAACGGCTTTTGTTATAACGTATCCAATAAGACAAGCCAGCGCAGTTTTAACGCCGTGAATGAAACGATCCGCATCCAGTTTCTTTAAAATCATTTAACACTCTATAAGCTGCTTTTTAACATCCAAGCTGCTTTATCATGTGATTTCATACGTTGAATCAGTAAGTCAGCCGTTCCTTCATCACCACTTTTTTGAAATTTAGGAATTAAATGACTTGCGTGTTTAGACAAGGTTTCATGATCTAACATTAATTTTTTCAACATATTTTGCGCATCTACTTCATGCTTTTCTTCTTTCAATGAAGATAATGTCGAAAATTCAGAGAAGCTTGCGCGCGTAAAACAACCGAGGGAACGAATGCGTTCTGCAATTTCATCCACGGCAAGTGCCAATTCTTGGTATTGTTCTTCAAATAATTTATGCAAACTATAAAAATTTGGACCCGTGACATTCCAATGAAAATTTTGCGTTTTTAAATACAACAAATAAGAATCAGCTAAAAAATGTGTTAGCTCATCAGCAATTTTTGTACAGGGGCTATTTTTTGCAGCAATCGAATGGACCATGGGAAGTTCCTCAAAAGTCGAAGAATATACCCATTTTAACAGATTTATGCAGCATCGTCGTGCAAGATTATTGCACAGCGATGCTACATTTATCTTTTATCGTTATATCCTTCTGCGATGAATATTCGACGCTGTAGTTCCAGCTTTACCACCAATTGGTGTACTAAATAAACGAGATGGTTTTGTGAGGACCTTCGTAGGCTCTGTCCTTACTGTCTCTTTGGGAACCTTCGTAGACTCTGACCTTTTCTCAACGGTGGCCGTCGTAAACTTTGGCTTTACTGGCTCTTCTTGTGTTTTTGGTTCTGTCACCTTAATAGTTTTACGCGAAGAGAAAATACTTGGCAGGAAAGCCTGTTTGTATTCTTGTTTACCTTTTTCAAATTCTTCATCTATTTTAAGCCTTGTTATAATTTCAGTATTTGCTGCCTCAACAAATCGACCATCACCAGAATTTAACCACAGTGCAAAGGTAGACTTATCTCCCCAATGTTCTTTGATGAAATAATTTAACTCTTGATTGGTTAATAATTTACTTAAATGAGGATTAGCCAGTATTAATACCAGACCTTCTTTTTCTTTTGCTAATAAGGTTAAGACCGACATTCCTGCATTCGTGGACCAAGTAGGTATTACGGAATGCAATGCTTTTGCATCGATCTTTTTACAAAGCGCAGGGTTTTCACGAAGAAATTTAATTCCTTTTTTACTACTCGCTAGAAAAGTTAAAGCTGAATAACCATGAAACTTATGTGAATTGCTATTTCTTATTTCCAAATCAATTTTTGCGCTTAATGACTCGGTCGTAATTTTATTGCAAAGTTTTTTATCGCTATTGAGTAAATCTATTCCATCGGGATGCTGGACTAACATAGTGACAGCAGTGGCTCCACGGAAATTTCCATCACCACGCACAGCATTCAATGCATTCGGCTGAATTTTAGCGCGAAGTTTTGCATTACTGCTTAATAAAGCTCTACCTTTTTCATTCGCAGCAAAATTAAATACTGCAGAAAGACCTTTATTTTCACCGTTGGTACCAATAGCATTCAAGCCTTCTGGCTCAATTTTATCAACAAGTTTGTTTTGAATTGCATAAGTAATAGCACCCGGTTGTCCTGCTAACAACGTAACAGGCGTTAATCCTTCATAACCAGGCACATCCTCTACTACTTGATTCAAATATTTTTTAGAACTGACCAGTAATTCATTTATTTTTTTTATTGTAGTTAGTTTACTTTCATCTTTTAACTTTTTTTCCATTAATAAAGGTAAATCATGAAAAAAAGACCTCGCATTAAAAAAACGCTCATCATTAAAATCTGGTTGTTTTTTTAAAAATCTCTCAAAACGACGATCAAATTTAGGATCGCTTTCCCAACTATATATTTCAGTTCGACAGGTAGGACATTTGCATATTTCTCCTCGCTTCATTTTCCCAATCATTGTAAGGAGATTCTCTTTTTCAAAAAAATGTCCACAATTCGTAACGACGGGCTCAAAAAATGCCTCGAGAGAAATTGGATCTTTGAGTTCTTCCTCAGTCATTTCGGGTCGAAAAATTACTTTTTTCTTTTTGTGTCCTTTCTCAGTTTTACTTTTTCTGCCGTTCATTTTTTGCACCCTCATTTTGATATGATCCAATATCTTAACAATTAACTGCATATTTGTCAAAAAAATATACAGTTTTAAAATCATTAATAATCAATTGGTTAAACAGGAATCAGGGGATAAAAATGATAAAAATAATGATATTTATTAAGAAAATAGCGAATTTTTAACAAAAATAAATAAAAGTCCCACTTTGCTTCTGAAAGTGGGACGCAGGAGCTTAACGCTTCATGGAATCAAAGAAATCTTCATTTGTCTTAGTCGCTTTCAAACGATCTAATAAAAATTCGATCGCAGCCAAATCATCCATCGGATGCAATAATTTGCGGAGAATCCACATTTTTTGGATTTCTTCTTGATTGACAATCAATTCTTCGCGACGTGTACCGGAACGATTAATGTTCATTGCGGGGAAAATACGGCGTTCTGCAATACGACGGTCTAAGTGGATTTCCATGTTACCGGTACCCTTAAATTCTTCATATATCACATCGTCCATCTTAGAGCCGGTTTCTACTAATGCGGTGGCAATAATAGTTAAACTACCGCCTTCTTCGATATTACGCGCAGCACCAAAGAATCGTTTTGGACGTTGTAAAGCATTCGCGTCCACACCACCGGTTAATACTTTGCCGGAAGCCGGAACCACCGTGTTATAAGCACGCGCAAGTCGTGTAATAGAATCTAATAAAATCACCACATCACGCTTGTGTTCGACCAGTCGTTTCGCTTTTTCAATCACCATTTCTGCCACTTGAACGTGACGATTCGCAGGTTCGTCAAAGGTACTGGCAATCACTTCCCCTCGAACCGAACGTGTCATTTCTGTCACTTCTTCAGGACGTTCATCAATTAATAACACCATTAAATGGCATTCTGGATGATTTTGCGCAATCGAATGTGCGATATTTTGCAACATCATGGTTTTACCGGCTTTCGGCGGAGAAACAATCAAGCCACGTTGACCTTTACCAATTGGCGATACTAAATCAATCACACGCGCGGTAATATCTTCGGTGCTACCATTGCCACATTCTAACTTTAAACGTTCGTTCGCAAATAACGGTGTTAAATTTTCGAATAATACTTTCGTTTTAGCATTTTCAGGTGCATCAAAATTAATATGATCTACTTTCAATAAAGCAAAATAACGCTCGCCTTCTTTTGGTGGGCGAATTTTGCCGGAAATCGTATCGCCAGTACGAAGATTAAAGCGGCGAATTTGACTAGGAGAAACATAAATATCATCAGGACCCGCAAGGTAGGAACCTTCTGCAGAACGTAAAAACCCAAAGCCGTCTTGCAGAATTTCTAAAACACCATCGCCATAAATATCTTCGCCGCGTTTTGCGTGCGCTTTTAAAATGGCGAAAATAATATCTTGTTTACGCGACCGAGCCATGTTCTCAAGACCATATTCTTCAGAAAGCTGGATTAGTTCGGCTGCACTTTTTTTCTTAAGTTCGGTTAAATTCATAGTGATGATTGCCTGTTATATAGATATAAATGACTGTCTTTTGATCCAATGTTATTAATGAGTTTCGCAACGTTTCCTTAGCGCGTTTTTTACAAAAATCGGGGTTTTTGAAACTGGATTAATCGATAGGCTCTTTAACGAGGATATCTTTACGGTCCATAAAATAACACTAAATTTATAAAAATACTAGCCCCTTTAACAATAAAGTCTCCGGCCTTTAGGCCGGAGTAAATTTAGGCTTGGGAGGAAGTGTGCGCCCCTTCCAAGCCGCGACATGCCAAAACCCCGGCCTTCAGGCCGGGGTGCGTCGCTCATTCCGCCCTAAAGGGCAGGGTTTTAAACCGAATCTGAACTTCGATGAGATTAAATATGGGTGTCGATAAAATTCATTAAATCGGCCTTCGAACTTAAACCGACCTGTGTCGCTTTCACCTGACCATCCATAAATAAAATCAAGGTGGGGATACCACGTACGCCGAATTTTGGCGGTGTCGCTGGATTTTGATCCACATCCAATTTCACGATTTTTACCTTTCCTTGGTATTTTTCGTTTAATTCATCCAACATCGGTGCGATAGCTTTACAGGGGCTACACCATTGCGCCCAAAAATCGACGAGCACCGGTACTTTTGACTCAATCACTTCACTTTCAAATGTATCATCACTAACTGCTTGAATATTGCTCATATCTGCCGCCTTTTTTAGAATGCTTCATTATAACAAGAAGATTGCGTAGGTCTAGGGGATCAAGTCTATGGGTTTCTTGAGGTAATTTAGTGAGTTTATTGAAATAGTTAGACCCGCTCTCTAAAAACTTCGCTTGCATAAATTTCATACTTTTAGTATTATTATTAGTATGACTAAAGGTATGAAGATATGAGTACACAAAAATTATCAATCTCTTTGCCACAGCAACAATTTGAATTTATAGAACATTATCAAGCCCTGCATCACTATAAAACTCGCTCAGAAGTGATAAAAGAAGCATTATATCTCTTGCAACAAGCGCAATTGGAAGCCTGTTATCGCAGTGCAAATCAGGAAATAGATGATGCTTTTGAAATAACTAACTCAGATGGATTAGAAGAAAATGAAACGTGGTGAAATTTATTTTGCTAATTTGGATCCAACAATCGGTTCAGAGATTAAAAAAAAACGCCCGGTGCTTATTGTTAGCAATAATGCCAATAACAAAGCAGCGTCCACAGTTACCATCGTTCCCATCACGTCAAATACGAATAAAGTATACCCCTTCGAAGTGCTACTAGAAATTAACGATTCGGGGTTACCAAAATGTTCTAAAGCTCAGTGTCACCAAATAAGAACAATCTCTAAAATTAGAATCACAGGCAAAAGAATGGGACTTATTAATAAAGAAATTATGCTGAAAATCAATGCAGCTTTAAAGCTGCACTTAGATTTTTAGTTTTTAGCACGCATAAAACAGCGAAGTAAGAGGAGCTGGGGAGAACTTTCTAGAAACCCTCACCCCAACCCCTCTCCCCTCGTTACACTCCGGGAGAGGGGATTTCAATCTCAACATTCCCCTCGTTACACTCCGGGAGGGGGGATTTCAATCTCAACATTCCCCTCGCCCATTTATGGGAGAGGGGTAAGGGGTGAGGGTTTTTTGAAAGTTCCCCGACTATCGATTTAAACCCATTGTTAAATTTTGAGTTCGCATACTAAAACCCAGCTCTCTCACAAAAAGCTCAGGTCGCGTCAATGCAGCCGAATGATTAAAGCGATACGGCGCGTCAAATATTTTAATGAGGTTCTGATCTTTAATACAATTTCGAATTTGTTGACTGGATACAGACTCATCTTTTGCTTCTGAAATTTTATATAAACTATTAAGATCAGAATGCTCTTTAGAAAAAAAATTCGATTTGTAATTAAACTGATTTAATAAATTAACAAGATCAGCACCTTTAATAGAGGGTGAAGATGTCGATTGTTTTAAACGAAATAATTCTGAGTTTTGTTCGGCAATTCGAGATTGCGCTTTGTTAACAGCATCAGTCACCTGTTCCTTCTCTTCCATTATTCTTTTATTTTCTCGCGATGCATTCTGAAGCTCCGACTGTAATGCTTTCATGTCTTGTTGCAGCTTTTCATTTTGAGAAAGTGTATCTTCTAAAACGGAAGCTTTATGGGCTTCTTGCAACTTAAATGCTTCAAATTCTTTTGCCAACTCCCTCTGCTGATTCAACAAATCATGATATGACTGTAGTGCCTGCAAAGCCACTTGATCTTGCGCATCTTTAATGGATTCTTCAATAAATTCTATTTCCGTTATATCTCCTTTTTTTTCATTATGTTCAGCACGGTGCATGATTTTGTTAAAACGAGCAACCGACCCTTTTTGTATAAGTTTTTCTTCTATTCTTTCTAAATTTTCTAAATATCTTTTTCGCTGTTGTAGTTCAATGAAAAGTTTTTCATAATTTAGAAAAGGTGGATTAGGTTTAATATCCAGATTTAACCAACGAAAATCTGCATCAGGCTCGGGATAAAAATTAGTACCACAATCAAATCGATATCCATTATATTTTACACCCCATATAGATTTAATATTTTGAATAATGCGGGAACTCATGAGGCCACATCCAGTATTTATCGTTCTTTCCAAATCCGCTTGCATGATACGCAAAGTATCCAAATATAAATTCACTTCTTCCATATTGAGCATTGCAATTTTAGCCGATCTATCTTTCTCTTCCTCTAGTAAATTTTGCACCGCTAACATCGCATCATTGCCAGTTATAATTTTATGTTGCATATAGTCCCTTTTTTAATTTTATGTTGATAAATTTAATTAACCATGAAATGAAATTCTTTCCAATAAACTATGTCGCATTTTTCTTGTTTTGCTATCGCGCTCTTCAAGGGCTGCATTAATATTAGAAAAAAATAGTGCATCTTCAACAATTTGTTTATCATCAATTATTTTATTGATATAAAGCCACTCTGTGACTTCACTCCATTTCCATAATGGTGATTTTTCAGTAAGCCTCATGACAGGATAGGGAAAGGAATTCCGGCGTTCTCCTTTTATCCATAAAGAAATTGTTTGCCTTGCCATCTGAAGTCTCTTTGCAATTTCTGATTCAGTCACTAAGTTATCTGGAGCAACGCTTGCAACCTCAGCGTCAATAGATTGGATATTTTTAATTGCAGAGATAACCGCTTCTTCAAGTGAGGATGCTGTTCTATCAAAATTCAAATAAACTGCGCCATTGCGAAAATTAATTAATGCATCATCACAACTTGCTTCAAAAAGACTATCCTCTAAATTATCCATGTTTATAGGTATATTTTTTAAAACCAACGTAAATTGAAATGTTTTGTTCGATTTCATTGTTTCACTCCCTCAGTTTATTATTATGGCAGGATGTTGACATATATCAACATAAAAAATTGACAATTGCTGTTGACGTCACTACTAAATGTAACTACAATAGCACATATGAAATTCGAATGGGATAATAAAAAAAAACGAGCTTAATTATTATAAGCATGGATTAAGCTTTGAAGACGCACCGCTTGTTTTTACAAGCAGAGTTATTTCATTTAAGGATGATAGAGAAAATTATGGGGAGGAGCGCTTTATAACGTTGGGTGAATTAAAAAGTCGAGTTGTTGTCATTGTACATACAGAACGCGATTTTGTAACCCGCATTATTTCAATGAGGAAAGCTAATGAACGCGAAAAGAAAATCTATTTCAAGCGACTTAAAGAGATTGGATAAAATGACAGATTCAGATATTGATTATTCTGATATTCCGCCATTGGATGAATCTTTTTTAAAGAAAGAAATGGTTACTATTCCACAAAAGAAAGAAAGCATTACCCTCAGAATTGACCATGATGTTCTTGAATTTTTTAAGCACCAAGGAAGAGGTTATCAAACCCTTATCAATGCTGTATTAAAAACCTATTACCTACATACAAAACAAAAGAAACAACGAAAAAGTAAATAAAAAAATTAAAAATTTTTAATAAGATATTCTGGAAGAAAAAACTAATTTTCTATAATATTCATTCATCTTTATTCTTGAGAAAAAATAATGGCTATTTCAATTGTCGATTGGGAAAACGAACTTTCTTTCGCGAAAAAAGACGAAAAAGTCGGAATAAAAATAGCAACATTATCAGAATCTCAAGACAAAGGAACCTA
>JABDEN010000019.1:18502-25390 GCA_013287025.1 Gammaproteobacteria bacterium
GTCGATTGGGAAAACGAACTTTCTTTCGCGAAAAAAGACGAAAAAGTCGGAATAAAAATAGCAACATTATCAGAATCTCAAGACAAAGGAACCTACACCTCCCTTCCGGATCTATTGCGACGAAGCAATCCAGAGATGCTGCTAGATCGCCATGGCCTTGCGGCCTCGCGATAAAGGAGAATGGTTAAATGATTTCACCCGCCCATAGCATTTGTAAAAATACATTCCAGGGCAAACAATGAATTTGATTCATCATTTTTGGCTCTTTCTCAAACGAAATTAAATAACATTTTTTTACTTCATGCGCATCAGCAAGATCACGTAAACCTTTACTATCTATCGCATGCACTTGCTTTGAACTTTTTATTTCAACAGCAACTTCCATATCACCCAAAATAAAATCCACCTCTTTTCCCGCACTTGTTCGCCAATAATGTAGCATTAATTCAGGATTTTTATAGGCCTGATAAGCTTTTAATTCCATCAAAATAAAATGCTCGAAAGATTTTCCAAATTCAGGTGTGAGAAAAGCAGGTTTTCGTTGCGATAAATAATTCGAAATACCCACATCAAATAAGTAAAATTTTTCTGTTTCAATCATGCGTCGATTTTGACTTTTACGCCATGCTTGCAGACGATAGCCTAGCAAAGTGTCTTCGAGAATTTGAAAATAATTTCGTACCACTTTTGCGCTCACACCTGTCTCTCTTGCAACATTGTTATAATTTAATAGTTCGCCCGTTGTTATTGCTGCGATGCGTAAAAATTCGGAAAAAGCCGGAATATTTTGAACAACCGCTTCTGCTGCAATTTCCTCTTTTAAGTAATCAGCAATATAAGCGCGCAATTCTTGTAGTGGATCAGGACTTAAAAGATGATCGGGTAAAAGTCCTGATTGAAGCGCTTTTTCAATATCAAAATGATTAATTTCATCATAACAAAGCGGTGTCATGGTATAACGCCAAGCGCGTCCCCCCAATAAATTTGCATGACTGCGCTTTAATTTTCGTGGACTGGATCCAGTTAAAATAAAAGAAATATTTTTATTTTCGATGAGCCAGTGTACCTCATTTAAAATATCAGGAACCATCTGCACTTCATCAATCACAATGTATTGATCTTTCACATGGCTAAAACGTTCACGAAGTAAATAAGGCCTTGAAATATATTCTGCGAACACATCCGTTTTGAGAAAATCGATAGTAATGGCATTTGACATATGATGCCTTAGCCAATAGCTTTTCCCCACTTTGCGAGGTCCCCACAAAAAGGCTGATTTGCCTTTTGGGAGAGAAATTTGAAGTAATCGATTTTTTATTTCCATATAAGGAATTTTATCCGGATAAAACTTCCTGTCAAGGATAATTTACAATGTTAATGAGCGCAGATAAGAAGATATATCCGATAAATATGAAAAAATCGTTAAAATACATATGCTTGCCACTAAAAATTTCTTACTTGCATGAAAAACAAAACGTAAAAATAAATAAATTAAGAGCTCACAACAATAATACTCTAGAAGAATAAACTAATTTTCTATATTATCCTTGCATCTTTATTCTTGAGGAAAAACGATGGCTATTTCAATCGTCGATTGGGAAAACGAACTTTCTTTCGCGAAAAAAGACGAAAAAGTCGGAATAAAAATAGCAACATTATCAGAATCTCAAGACAAAGGAACCTACATCACTTCTCTTCCTCCCGGATCCTCCGTCACCCCGCATTATCACGAAGAAGGTGACGAAGAATACCACATCATCAGCGGTAGCGGCGTTATTCGGCTACTTCCTGTCAATCATATGCATACTGAATTTAAAATGGTTTGCAAATATGTCACCGCAAAAAATTCTTTTGTCATCCCAGCGAATGTTATTCACCAATTAATAAATAACAGCGCAACAGAAGAATTGATTTTAATTTTCAGCTGTCCCTTATCCCACTTAAAAGAAGATCGGATTATTATTGAAAACAAGGAATTTCGCATTGATGAAAACATTAATCATCTCAAAACAAGATGTTTATGAATTACTACCCTTAAAAGAACTTATCAGCGAACTTCGTGAAGCATATGTCACTTATTCTTTTAATAAAACAGTAAAATCTCAAAAAATAAACTCACAAATTTCAGAAACATCCATAGTAGTAAATATGCCTTGAAAGAAGATATAAAGTAACATGACTAAATTCAAATATCTTATCCAATAAAAATTTATATTATAAAGTTTAAAATCGTATTGTTTTAGTGGCGTGACTTGGACTATAATAACATTATCCAAACCCGCCACGCCTCTCAACGATGCGCACCAAGGCGGGTTATTTTTATGGAAATAAAGAAGAAAAAATTTTCAAAAAAGTCATTACTAATCAATGAACAAAGTGAACTTTTAATTAGTCGTGGTTTAATTATAAATGATCTTAAAAAAGCGGAACAGAATTTAGCTACCGTTGGTTATTATAGATTATCTGCCTATTTTAAGCCTTTTTTAATCGCTCATGATAATTCTCATCAATTTAAGAAAAATTCAACCTTTGAACAAATTTGGGAAATATACGTTTTTGATAAAGAATTGCGCTTGCATGTATCTGATGCGCTGGAGCGCATTGAAATTGCATTACGAACCTCTTTATCCAATAGTATGTCTCATAAATACGGAAATCTTTGGTATTTATCTAAAAAACCCTTTTCAAAGCAGTGGAACACTGAAAAAGAAGTTTATAAAAAAAATAGCCCACATCGATATTTTTTTAAAGAAATCAATGAAATTTGCAGTAATAAAAAAGAAGAATTTATTAGTCATTATTATAAAAACTATAATGATCCAGAATTCCCTCCAAGCTGGATGATTATGGAATGCTTGTCATTTGGTAAATGCACAAGTTTATTTAGAAATCTAGCTGAATTAAACGATAAAAGGTTAATTTCTAAAATATTTGGTTATCATCCTAGAGTCATTGAATCCTGTTTAGAGCCATTAAGATATACAAGAAATCTTTGCGCTCATCATTCCAGATTGTGGAATAGATGGTTTGTATATACACCAAGACATTTAAATGCTTTTGGAAATGTAAATTCCAAGCCACATTCATTTCATATGCAGGCATTCGTAATAAATAAGTTTAATGAAACTATTTCACCTGATTCAAAATGGAAAGAACGATTGTATCAGTTATTTGAAAAATATAATGATAGTGTACCTTTCCATTTAATGGGATTTCAAACCAATTGGCAATCTGATTCATTTTGGAATTAATAAATATCTTTTCTCTCCTCCCGCACCCAACACATCAACACCCCGCCGATGAGGAAAAACACGAGGATGGTGGCCATGCCTGCGCGCTGGGAGTGAAAATGCAATGTGATTAAACCGAGAAGCCATGGGCCGATAAAAGCCGTGATTCGGCCTGAAAAAGCGTACAATCCAAATAATTCAGTGGATTTTTTAGGGTCCGCGAGGCGTGCCATTAACGATCGGCTGGCGGCTTGCACGGGCCCGAAAAATAAACTTAACGCCAGACCGCATATCCAAAACCATTTTGCTTGAGTCACCAATAATATTGCTGCACCAAAAATAATGAGAAAAACTAGCGAGATTAAAATGGTCGGCTTTGAACCCACAAAGTCATCCACCCATGCAAATAAAATTGCGCCAATTCCCGCTGCAATATTCATGGCGATACCAAATAAAATGACTTCAGATAAACCCATTTTAAAAGTGCCCGCTGCATAAATTCCACCAAAAGCAAATAATGTATTTAACCCATCGATATAAATAAGATGTGCTATTAAATAAATAAAAAGATTTTTAGATTGCGGAAGCGTACGAATGGTTTCATATAAATCCTTACACCCCAATCGTATCGATGTCACGAGAGAATGCTGTGTTCGTGGGGTTTCTTTTAAAAAATAAAATAATGGTATACAAAAACAAGCGAACCAAACTCCCACCAGTGGGCCGCAAATGCGAACTTGTTGAAGCGTATGTTGATCTAACCACAATGGTGCAGATTTCACAAAACCGAAAAGTGCAATACTTAAAATAACAATGCCACCAAAATATCCGAACCCCCAACCCCACCCTGAAATTCGGCCGAGATAATCTTTCGATACAATATGCGGTAAAAAACTATTATAAAAAACTAATGCAATTTCAAAACTTACCGTCCCCAACACCACAACAAAAAGCGTGTAAAACACATAATTTGGATTAGGATAGGCAAACCATAATAGGGAAGACCCAATGATGCAAACCACCGTAAAAAATAAAAGCCATCGTTTATGGTGACCGCTATAATCTGCGATTGCACCAAATATTGGACTTAACATTGCGATAATAATACCGCTAATTGCAGTTGCCATTGCCCATTGATAAGTGCCTTCAATTTCATTTATCGCAATTTTTGAAGTGAAATAAGTCGCAAAAATAAACGTCGTGATAATAATCGGAAATCCCGATGACGCCCAATCATATAAACACCAAGAAAAAATCATTTTTTTATTCATACAATACTCGCTTCAAAAAATATTTTTTGAGAGAGGGAAAGAGGTCCAATGCTACCATCGAAGTTTGTCTTGCCATATTCCACAAGAAAAAATCCGTTGAAAAAATAGAAGATAAATGATGCGACAAATGAGTAGGTATTTTATTTTTAGAAAAATCAACTTTATCTTTCGTTTCTTTCGAAAAATAATCCATTAACAAAGTAATTTCATGCAATGCGATATTTAATCCTTGCGCTGCAATCGGTTGCATCGTATGCAATGCATTTCCCATTAAAATAATGCGATCTTTTTGATTTTCGGAAGCCTTAATATAATGCAGCGGATAGGAATATCTTTTCCCGATTTGTTTTAAACGCCCTAATCGATATCCAAAAGTTTTTTGTAATTTTTGTAAAAAAGATTCATCGTCTAATTGCAATAGTTCATCAACCAAAGATTTTGGCGCAGTCCAAATAGTCGCAACTACATTGTCTTTCAGAGGCAACATGGCAATCGCACCATCTTCGAGAAAACGTTCGTAAGCAATAGATCCATGAGAACGCTGCAATAAAGTTGTTGTAACAATTGCGCTTTGCTCATAATCTATTTTTTCAGTGGGAATATTTAAATATTCTCGCACAAAAGAACTACTTCCATCCGCACCAATCATATAATTCGCAGTAAATGTTTTTGATCCTTCATTCGTTTCAACTGTTAAATTAACTTCATCTGAAGTTTGATGAAATTTTTTTAAAACACCTGGACGAACAATATCAATGTTTAACAAATCATGTAGCGCGGCATTAATATATTTTGCAGGAACCACGTAACCTAGCGCATCGATATTCAACAAATCCTTAGAAATCCGTGTAATCCCAAAATTTCCGCGTTTTGATACATGTATTTCATGAATCGGCGTCGCATGTGATTCGAGCGCGGACCACAATTGCAAATTTTTTAAAAGACAAATACTCGGGTGACTTAATGCAATTAATCGATGGTCTTCTTTAGTTTCAAGCGTTGCATCGATTAATAAAACACGAACATTGGATTGTAAAGCGACAGCCAATGTTGCGCCCACCATGCCGCCGCCAACAATAACAATATCGTACTTCATGTATTCATCATCGCTTCGATATCATCGATTTTTTTTGGCGCTTTTTCGCTTAAAATTTCGTGATTTTTTTCTGATACAAATACATCGTCTTCAATTCTAACGCCAATGTTATGCCATTTTGGATCGACTCCCGGAATATCTTTTGAAATATAAATACCGGGTTCTACCGTTAATACCATGCCAGGTTGTAATATTCGCCATTTGCCATCTGCTTTGTAACGCCCAACATCATGCACATCGAGACCTAACCAATGACCGGATTTATGCATATAAAAATCAAAAAACGATTCTTTTTCGATAAGCTCATCGAGAGACCCTTTTAATAATCCAATATCTTTCAAACCCTGTGTAATAACTTCGACGATAGCTTTTTGCGTAGAATCCCAAGCGCTTCCAGGAATTATCGTTTTAATTCCTGCTAATTGTGCTTCGAGTACTATTTCATAAATCGCACGTTGCTCACCTGAAAACTTTCCATCGACAGGAAACGTGCGTGTAATATCCGACGCATAATATTGATATTCACATCCTGCATCAATTAAGACAATGTCTCCATCTTGAATTTGTTGGTTATTGTCGTTGTAATGTAAAATACAGCTATTTTCACCACCTCCCACGATGGAATTGTACGCAGGAAATCGAGCACCATGCTTCATAAATTCATAAATAATTTCAGCTTCCAGTTCATATTCGTACATCAGTGGTTTGCATTTTTGCATTGCTCGAATATGTGCATTCGCACCAATTTCTGCTGATTTTCGCATTAAATCAACTTCGTTAGGACTTTTAATTAATCGCATTTCATGAATCGTGTGTGACACATCGACAAAAGCAAAAGGTGGTTGCAATCCGCTACGAATTTTTCCACGAATTTTATTAACCGCTTTTAAAATGATTTTATCAAAATGAGGATTCACACCTAGTGTATAGTGAATTTCTTCACGTCCTTCTAATAATTCCGGTAGTTTTTTTTCAAACTCATGAATCGGAAAAGCGAGATTTGCACCAAATTTTTTGACAGCACCTTCTTGGCCCGCGCGATATCCCGTCCAAATTTCATCGAGGCGATGTCGCACTCGGTTAAATAATATGAATTCCCCTTCTTTATATTCTGGTAATAAAACGATAACGGCTTCAGGTTCTTCGAATCCACTTAAGTAATAAAAATCACTTTGCGGCCTGTAGGCAAATTCCGTATCACCATTACGTGAATAATGTAGCGCTGCAGGTAAAATCACAATACCTTCAGCACCAATGACTTTCATCAATTGCTGACGTCTTTCAGAAAACT
>JABDEN010000020.1 GCA_013287025.1 Gammaproteobacteria bacterium
CAAATATAATATTTTCACGAATGGTGCCATTAAATAAATTAGGACTTTGGCCAACTAATCCGATATTTTTTTGTAAAGATGTTAATGATACCTGACCAATATTTTGGTCATTAATATAAATATTTCCGTTCGTCGGCATATAATATCTATACAGTAAACTAAAAATAGTTGATTTGCCTCCACCACTTTCACTTACTAATGCAACGGTTTGGCCTGATTGAATGGTGAAAGTCAATTGATCAAAAATTTTAGATTTTTCTGAATAACTAAAGTCAAGATTTTCTATTTTAATACTTGGTGCAGTTTTAATGTCGAGTGGATTCTCTGGAAAATTGTCGATAATTTCAGAGGGTTTTGAAAGCTCATTAAATACATATTTTAAATCTGGGATGGATGCAAATATATCATTGAGCGCTTTACCGACTTCCGGAATTGTCGAACAGAGTTGATTTAAATAACCGAACAATGCGATAAATTCCGCAATAGATAATTGTTTTCGCAGAATAAATAGTGCTAAGAACATCCCTATACGTGGGATGAGTATGTGTCCATAAGTGATTTTGATAGGAGTCACTAATCCTTTTATTTCGGCATCCGCATATTGTTTGACAACTTTCGCGACTTTTTTCATTGTCTCATTAACTTTATTAAAATCATGGATGGTTTTATATTGCGTGGACGGTTCAGTAATAGCATTCCACGCTTTTGGGCCGGCTTTTATCAGCTCTTCTCGTGTATCAATGATCGGCTTCGTAGTTAATCCGCAATACGCGGTATAAATTCCGAAAAGTACCGATACACCCAATCCCATTCCCACATGATATTGCTTAGACAATGCAATTATCGCGATGAGAATATCTAAAATTGCAGGGGCGACTCTAATGAGTAAAGGATTTCCCAAATTGGCCACTGAAAAACTTTTTTGAATAGGATATAGTTTATCCCCTTCCTGTGTTTTAATATGATAATCCAGTGATTTATTTAATTGATGTTCGGTAATCCGAGTTAATAAACGTTCGGTATTCCTAGATGCCACCGGAATTAAAATTTGATCCCGCACATTTGGGATAATTTGCGCAAGTAAATACAACAAAAGGACCGCAGATAATTGTCCTAGATGTTCTCCAAGATTATCTTTTTCTTCCGTAAGACTCTCGGTTAACTTACCTAAAAGATAGGGTGCAAAATAATTGACGGTCGTTGCAATGGAGGTTAATCCCATCGCAATGTGAATCCTTTGACGATTTTCTGGCGCATAAATAAAACTTAAATAATCTTTCATCAATTGTTTTGTTGTGATAGTTATCGTTTTGGAATCTGATATGGTGGGTATTTCTGGTGTTTCGACATCAATGAGATCTTCTTCTTTTTTCGCTGGTAGGTAATCCGTCGGCCTTTTCCAAATAAAACTACCAATATAGCGACCAACAGATTTTGCAGACTCTAACATTCGTTGCATTGTATTTTCTCCTCGTATGATTTTTTTGCTTTTTTTAAACTTAATGGTGAAATTTTATTGAAATCAGGCGTAAAAAGCGGGAAAGATTATATCGTTTTAATGTGTAGAAATACAGTGGGTTAATCAAAGATAAAGGATTGTTGCGAAATCCACAACAATCCTGATAATAAAAAAAGAGCGAAACGTTGATTAAAAAGGTTAATCTAACATTCCGTATTGTTTTAATTTTTTGCGTAAAGTTCCGCGTGAAATACCTAAAATTTGAGCCATACGCACTTGATTGTAATGTGTATGATTGATGAGTACTTCAAGTAGGGGTCTTTCGATTTCTTCAAGCAAAATGCAATAGAAGTCAACGGGTTGTTCACTTCCAATGTTGGTAAAATAATTTCGCAATGTATCTTTTACGGCTTGTCTCAATGTTGTGCTGTCAAGATTTTCTGTAATAGCCATTTTTTCAACCATATTAAACTCCATGTTATCTATTCCTTATTTCCATATACAAATAATAAGTTAAAGCATACCCAAAAATTCACTTACTTACAGTTCTCTAAAAAATTACTCCAACAAAGTCTCTATTGGAGTAATTTTCAGAATAATGATGCAGAACTATTCCTTAATAGTATCGACCTGTTCCTTCAAACCTTTGCCCGCTTTAAAAAAAGGCACAACGGCTTTTTCGATAATCATTTCTTCTCCGGTTTTGGGATTGCGTACTTTACGTGCTGCACGCGTTTTAACGCCAAAATTCCCAAACCCAATTAAAGAAACGGAACCTCCTTGCGTAAGTGTTTCAACAATGCAGTTTAAAGTAGCTGCTAATGCTTTTTCTGCTTTATTGACAGGAAGGCCAGCACCTTCTGCAATGGTTGAAATAAGTTGAGATTTATTCATAACGCGTTCCTTACCTTTATTAAAATAGGAATAACTTTTTTTCCATTATGAATTGAGTTCAATAGACTCTATTGATTCCATCATCATCGGTTCTGAAGCGGTTGCTTCATGCGTCGTGACTGGAGCGGCAGCACGTGATTTGCGAACTTTCACAGCAGCTTTAGCGGGTTTAATTGTTTTGACAGGTTTAGCAGATTGGGTCCATTCTTTCTCGAGTTTAATAATTTGCTTTTTGATAGCAACATATTTCGCTTGTTTTTCTGAAAGTGATTTGCCTTGTTGGCGATTTTGGTCAATCTGTTTTAAAATGTTAGCAATTGCTTTATTTAAAACATCCGATGCTTTCTTTGAAACTTTTAACTGTTTTTTCGCAGCGGTGGTAAGTTTATCTTTGGAAGCAAGAGAGCTTTGTTTGGTAGTAATTGTTTTTTGTTGCTTTTGCATTTTTTGTAGTGAAGATTGTAGTTTGGCTTCTTGTTGTTTTAATGCAATGATATCTTTTTGAGTTTGGACAGCAATTTTAGCTGGGATTTCTCGAAAAGATTTTTCCAAGGATTCTGTTAGACTTTGGACTTGACGTTTTACTTTAACAGAAGTTTTTGTTGCGCTAGATCTTTTTACTTTTTTGCGTGGCATGTTTGATGGTCCTCACCATAAAATTTTTAACGACGTAAGAATTTAACATTTTTTTGTAAGAAAAGTCTATAGCTTAAGTATGATTTAATATTGATTTCAGTGTGAGAAATTATTAGAGTACTGTTTTCCTTTGCAAGATTAGGTTAAAACATCATTCTATGAAAGAATTTTTAAAAGTGAAACCCACATATTGTAGGAGCAATGCATGAGTAAATTGACACTAAAAGAACAATTAGAAGCTTTATCATTAGGCTCATCAGAGAAGCCTTTGGTCACGCCAAAAATTGTAAAATCAAATTATAAAACCCCTGAAAAAGTCAATCGACCTCCAAAGCAAAAACCGGCATGGCTTGAGCACGCACAATATGGTGTCGAATTGTTAAGAGCTTATTTCCCCGCTTGTTTTAAAGAAATGAAAGAGATCCAACCATTAAAAATTGGTATTAAACAAGATTTAGTAAAACACTTAAGCACGAGAGACGATATCGTGTTGGGAGATAAAGCTTGTATGGTGAGTAGTCTTGCTTACTATGTGAGTTCTGCTGCATACCATAAAAATGTAGTGGAAGGCGCGGCGAGAATCGATTTGGAAGGAAATGCGATTGGTCTCGTGACAGTAGAAGAAGCACAGTATTCGCTGGAATGTCGAAAAACAAAAATGCAAAAGAAAAGTAAAGAATTAGAGGTTGTCGAGAAGGCATAATAATTAATTTTTCGTCATCAACTATGTCATGCCAGCATGCTTTAAGCTGGCATCCAAGAGGCTTCGCTACGTGCCCACTGGATGCCAGCTTAAAGCATGCTGGCATGACATAGTTGATGACGGAATAAAAGTAATAATTCTCTGGATGGAAGCGGAAAACATGCTGGCAGGACAGACTTAACAATTACTCCTAGCTTTAAATTTGCCAAATGAGATACAATAGCCAAAATTAATGGATAATCCATTTTATGGAATTAATTAGGCGATTTTCCCCCTTCACACTTTTAATACTAAGTATCAACGGAATGGTTGGTTCCGCTTGGTTATTTGCGCCTCTATATGCTGCAAAAATTGCCGGGTCTGGCGCGATCATCGCATGGATTATTGCCGGTTTTGCGACCGCCATCATTGCACTGACCTTTGCTGAGCTATCAGTCCTCATTCCCGTGGCTGGCGGGACTGCCAAAATTCCTGAAGTGAGTCATGGGACGTTAACGAGCTTTACGCTAAGCTGGATTGCTTGGCTTTCAGCGCTGACGATGGCGCCTATCGAAGTGCAAGCGGTCCTACAATACGCGTCGACTTATTTTACCTCTCTCGTGCATACAGTGAATGATACACCGGAATTGACCGTGATAGGGTTGGTATGGGCTACTGTACTCATGCTTACATTTTGCATTATTAATATTGTCAGTTTTAAAGGTTTAGTGCGTTTTAATTTTTTTATCTTTTCATTTAAAGTCGCGATTATTATTTTCACTATTTTTGCTTTAATAAAAGTAAGTTTTAATTCAACGAACTTTTCGGATTTACATACCAGTTTTTCAGTGACAGGATGGCAAGCCATTCTCACCGCTGTCGCAACGGGTGGGGTTGCTTTCGCATTCACCGGATTTAAACACGGTGTGGAATTAGCGGGCGAAGCAAAAAAGCTAGCTTTCGCCATTCCTCTTGCCATTGTGGGGTCTGTGGTTTGTTGTTTAATCCTTTATTTGGGTTTGCAAATTGCGTTTATTGGCGCACTTCACCCAACAGCGCTTTTGCAAGGATGGGCAAATTTAAGTTTTGTCGGTGATGTCGGACCTTTTGCGGGACTCGCCGCAGGGTTAGGATTAATATGGTTATTAAAACTTTTATATATCGATGCTGCTGTATCACCGAGCGGTGCAGGCTTGATTTATGTGACTTCCACGGCACGCATTCTTTATGCCATGAGTCGAATTGGTTATGTTCCAAAGTTTCTTTCCTACCTTAACAAAGAAGATTTTCCTGTTGCCGCTATTTTTGTGAACTTTGTCATTGGTATGTTTCTCTTCTTACCTCTACATGGTTGGCAAGCGATGGTGAGTTTTTTGGTTTCTGGTATGGTGATTTCTTACGCGATTGGTCCCATTGCTTTACTTTCCTTACGACTCGATTTGCCGAACGAAAAACGTTTATTTCGTCTTCCTGCGGCACCCGTCATTTGTTTACTTGCTTTTTATTTCTGTAATTTAATGAGTTATTGGACGGGTTGGGACACGATGTGGAAGCTCGCGATTGCGATACTCATCGGATTTGTGGTTTTTTCATTAAGTTTATTAAATAAAAAAAATTCATTCCCTAACATGGGATTTAAGTCAATTTATTGGATTTTTCCATACCTCGGCGGGTTAACATTAATTTCTTACTTTGGTGCATTTGGGGGTAAGAATGTCATTCCTTTTGGTTGGGATTTTTTAGTGATTGCGATGTTTAGCATCATCATTTTATTACTTGCCGTCAAAAATCGCTCCACCAATCTCAAAACGGAATCCATTAATTCCTTATAATGACTGCTACTTTCCCTGCGCCTTCCGTAAATTCTTGGTTTAGCCATTGCGCGTCATTCACAAACATCCGAATGCAACCATGGCTTGCATTATATCCTGGTACTTCATAAGAACCATGCAATGCAAAACCATTATGGAAATACATACAGTAAGGCATTGGCGCGCCTCCTCTTCCAACGGGAAATTTTGTAGATTTGCAGCCTGCGCCTTCTTTATTATAAATAGCGAAATTTCCGATAGGAGAAGTGCATTTACGATGTATATCGGGACAATAACCTCTACCACCAGAAACGGGTCCCCAATGTTCTAATGTTCCATCTGCATCATATGCACCAAAAGCAAGTTTGCTTAAGGACACAATAATAGTTTTCTGACCCGGCGCATCAATTTTATTACTTATCGGCGCATAAGTTAGGGGATTGGTATTGATGTTGTTAGGAATCGAAATGCGCATACCGGGATATAATTGATTATTTGTGCGATTGATTCGCATGACTACATCGCGTTCATCTGGATTCGGAAACAAACTTTTCCAACTATCTTTCCTTTTCACTTTATAACAATGATAGCTGGAATCATTCGCGCAAAGGTTACTACCATAAGGTTTCGCGCTGGCGATCCCACTAAAAAGAAAAAAGAAAATAGTGAGAAGTGAAGTAATGATGACAATCATATGGTGCTCTCCTTGTTGTACTTTGGTGGAGAAGCACTCCTTGCAACCTTTAAACTCCTATAAATACATTGTAGATCAAATATAAAATTAAGGTGTGAGACAAGCTTAAAAAAATTAATTATCCAATCAGATCATAATGTTATAGAATGCAAACCACATGAAACTGAAAGATTATGAGGTAAAATCATATGGAAATTTTAAAATGTCAAACGTTAGAAAATGGTATTTTACAAATTGTCTTTAATCGTCCCAGCGCTTTGAATGCATTAAATGCTGAATTTATGCAGCAATTTTCTGAAGTGCTATTATCAATAAAAAATGATTCCACAGTTAAAGCATTATTATTAACAGGAGAGGGTAAGGCTTTTTGTGCCGGTGCTGATATTAATGAATTAACGATGTTAAATGGTAAAGATGGTTTAACCTTTGCACGTCGCGGACAAGAAATTTTTAATTCTCTAGAGTCGTTAGGAAAGCCTTCGCTTGCTGCAATCAACGGTTTTGCATTAGGTGGAGGACTAGAGTTAGCCATGGCTGCGACCTTAAGAATTGCAGCTGATACCGCCATATTTGGTCAACCCGAAATAAAATTAGGTGTAATTCCTGGTTTTGGAGGGACACAACGCCTCGCACGATTAGTAGGAAAAGGACGTGCATTAGACCTTTGTTTAACGGGGCGAACCATCAAAGCCACGGAAGCACTTTCTATCGGGCTCGTGAACGAAGTCGTTCCGAAAGACGAGTTATTAACGCGCGCAAAGACTTTACTTGAAAATATTGTTCAACTCCCACCCCTTGCTTTAAAGAGTATTATTACTGTCATTAACCATGGATATGATTTAACGATGGATGACGCTTTAGAATTAGAAGCGGCGCATTTTGCCTTATGTTGCGCGACTAAAGATAAATCTGAAGGGACGAAAGCTTTTCTAGAAAAACGCGTAGCAGTTTTTCAAGGGGAATAATCATGTCTGATATTTTATTCGAAGAAATAGCAGGGAAAAATGGGAATTTAGGCGTCATTACACTTAATCGTCAACATGCTTTAAATGCATTAAGTCATTCGATGATTTTAAGTATGAGCGAACATTTGGAAAGTTGGGAAAAAAATACTTCTATTAAAGCGATAATTTTACAAGCGTCCGAGGGCCGCGCGTTTTGTGCGGGCGGAGATGTGCGGGCGGTGTATGATAAAAAATTAAAAAAAGATCCCAACCTCATTCAATTTTTTAAAGATGAGTATGATTTAAATCAGCGTATTTTTCATTACCCTAAACCTTATATTTCTTATTTAAATGGCATTACGATGGGAGGAGGTGCGGGCATCTCCATTCACGGTTCTCATAGGATAGGGACAGAAAATTTAATTTTTGCAATGCCAGAAACCACGATTGGTTTTTTTCCTGATGTCGGTTCTTCCTATTTTTTATCACGATTACCTTATCATGTGGGATTGTATTTAGGCTTAACTGGCGAAAAAATTGGAATAAATGATTGTATTGCATTAGGTCTTGTGACACAAAAAGTGTCGGGAGATCAGCTTACAAATATCACACAAAAATTAGCAGAAAATTCCTTGCCAGATAAAAAAGCGGTGACGACTATTCTTGAGACATTTTCGATATCTGCAGGTGATTCAGCATTATTAAAACAACAAAAAGAAATTATCGAATATTTTCAAAAAAATTCTATCGAAAAAATTACCGCATCGTTAAAAAATTCTGATACTGATTGGGCCAAAAAAACCCTTGAAATACTTAATGGAAAATCACCATTAAGTTTAAAAGTGACTTTCAAAGAATTACAAACTGCGAATGAATTGGATTTTGATGCTTGTATGAAAATGGAGTTTAGTATCATGCAAGGATTTTTAAATTCACATGATTTTTTCGAGGGAATTAGGGCACTTTTAGTGGATAAAGATCGCCATCCAATGTGGCAACCCCATTCGATAAATGACGTTTTATCTGAAAATATAGCACCCTTTTTTCCGAAGATTCAAGAAGATTCAATAGGATAAAAAAAATAAAAAATAATGATGGCGAACCCCTTAATTTTCTGTCTATACTTAATATTGAGAGAAGCATTTTTTAAGGGGGTTTCCTTTCAATGTAGCGTACAAAGGATCTGGCTTTAAGTTTTATAATTATTAGATTTCTATAATTATTAGAGTTAAAAGAGGGGGTTCTCATATGTTACCAGTCCAAGTTACCATTCGTGATATTCCAAATTCACAAGTTTTAGAAACACATATTCGAGATAAATCAGCTAAACTTCAACATTATTATGACCACATTAATAGTTGTCGCGTTGTTGTTGAAGTGCCTCAAAAACACAAGCATCAGGGGAAAATATTCGGGGTGCGAATTGACCTTTCGGTTCCCGGCAAAGAACTAGTTGTCAATAAAAAAGAAAATGAAGATGTTTACATCGCTGTACGGGAAGCCTTTCATGCCATTGAACGTCAACTTGAAAAATATGCCGAACGTAGACGAGGGGACGTCAAGCTTCATCAAGAAAGTTTCGATCAAGAATAAAAACATCAGAGGTCTCTACATAACCGTCGTCCTGCGGCAAGTCCTAAGGGATCCAGAACGCCTGCATTGTCGCTCTGGATCCCGCGAATAAATCGCGGGACGACGGGTTATCGTCGACTTATTCTGGATGACAAATTCTCTACATCATCGTATACTGTGGCCCACTACCCCCCTCCGGTGGTGTCCACGTGATATTTTGTCGTGGATCCTTTATATCACAAGCTTTACATTGAATACAATTGGCCGCATTGATTTGTAAATAGGGCTTTTCGGCGTGTACGATTTCATAAACGCCCGCGGGACAATACCGACTTTCGGGAGAGGCATAAATTTTATAGTTGACCTCAATCGCTAAACTGGGATCTGTCAATTTTAAATGACATGGCTGATTTTCATCGTGAAATGAATTGGTTAAAAAAACAGAATTCATTAAATCAAAAGTGATTTTATTATCATGTTTAGGATATTCGATTTTTTTGCATTGATCCGCCGGTTTTAATTGTAAATAATCGGCATGATTACGCAAAGTCCACGGCGCGTTTCCTCTAAAAATATAGGTATCAAAAGCCGCATAGATAAGTCCTGGTAAGAGACCCCAATTCATCGCGGGGCGAATATTTCTTACTTTTTTGAGCTCAGGCCAAATCCAGCTTTTTTGTATGTTAGCAGAATACTCGCTCGAATTAAGGGTTGCATAAATACTTTCCGCTGCCACCATGCCGGATTTCATGGCGGTATGAATGCCTTTAATTTTGGGAACATTCAAAAATCCCGCAGCACATCCTACCAATAGTCCCCCCGGGAAAGTTAATGTTGGAATAGATTGAAAACCACCTTCATTCAATGCTCTTGCGCCATACGCAATGCGTTTACTTTTTTCTAAAAGTGGACGAATCATTTCATGCGTTTTGAATCGTTGAAATTCTTCATAAGGATTGAGGTATGGATTTTGATAATCTAAACCGACGACAAAACCAATCGATAATAAATTTTTTTCGAAATGATACGCGAATGATCCCCCGTAAGTTTTATGATCGAGCGGCCATCCGATAGTGTGAGTGACTAATCCTGCTTGATGCAAATCTTCTGGAATTTCCCATAATTCTTTAATGCCAAGACCGTAGGTTTGTGGATCATTGTTTTGATTTAATTGAAAATGATGCATCAGCTTTCGAGTAAGAGATCCACGACAACCTTCGGCAACTATGGTTTGTTTAGCGAATAAATTCATACCAGGTTGATAACTTTGCGTTGGATTACCTTCTCGATCGATACCTTTATCACCGGTAATAACGCCTAATACTTGATTATTTTCCATGATTACATCAGTCACCGCGAAACTCGGGAAAATATTTACCCCTAAATTTTCTGCATAACCACTTAACCACTGACACATCTTTTCTAAACTAATAATATAATTTCCCTTGTTATGCATCGGTTCCGGTGTCGGGAGTTGAAAAGATTTATTTTGACTTAAAAATATAAATTGATCTTTCGAAACAGGCGTTGTGATAAAACCTTTTTGATCTTGCCAATCTGGAATTAATTCATTGAGTGCGCGAGGTTCTAAAACTGCGCCCGATAAAATTTGTCCGCCAATTTCCGCCGCTTTTTCTAGTACACAAATCGATAAATCTTTGTTGAGTTGAATTAAACGAATGGCTGCAGATAATCCTGCAGGGCCGCCTCCCACAATGACTACGTCAAATTCCATGGATTCACGTTCTTTCATCACATATTTTCCAATGCAATTGCCGTTGCTTCCCCACCACCAATACAAAGTGATGCGATACCATATTTTTTATGATGTTTTTTTAATGCTGCAATTAATGTCACTATGATTCGCGCGCCAGTTGCACCGATGGGATGGCCTAAGCCACAACCACCGCCGTGAATATTGATTTTTTCGCGAGGAATTTTTAATTCGCGCATGGCGGCAATGGGAACCACCGAAAAAGCCTCGTTAATTTCAAAAAGGTCAACTTTATCCACGGTCCATTGTAATTTATGCATTAACATTTTCATGGCATCAATGGGTGCGGTGGTAAATTGTTCGGGTGATTTTGCGTATTCGCTATAATCTATAATTTTGGCTAGTGGTTTTAAATTTCTATTTTTTGCCTCCGATAAATGCATCAAGACGATGGCGGCTGCGCCATCTGCAATCGAACAAGAATTGGCGGCGGTAACCGTTCCATCTTTTTTAAAAATGGGTGGTAGAAGTTTCACTTTTTCAATGTTGACTGAAAAAGGATGTTCATCATTTTTTACGATTTTTTCGCCTTGCTTTGTTTTCAAAACCACCGGTGCAATTTCACTTTCAAAAATATTTTTCTCAATCGATGCTTGTGCACGCTTTAAAGATTCTATCGCATAATCATCTTGTTCTTCCCGCGTAATATGATATTTTTCAGCACAAAGTTCCGCAAAAGAACCCATCGGACGGCGTTTTTCGTAAGCATCTTCTAAGCCATCCAACATCATGTGATCTAAAACTTCTGCGTGTCCTAATCGATACCCTTGTCTCGCTTTTGGTAGTAAATAGGGTGCATTGGTCATGCTTTCCATCCCGCCTGCGACTAGTACTTTTTTATCTGGTTCCGCAATAAGTGTGTTACAAGCCAACATAACGGCCTTCATGCCTGAGCCACACATTTTATTGAGCGTCGTACAGGGCACATTATTCTGAATTTGGGCGAGAAGGGCGGCTTGACGTGCTGGCGCTTGACCCTGGCCCGCCGGTAGGACACATCCCATGATAACTTCACTCACATCTTCCGCATTCACATGTGCGCGATGGAGGGCAGATTGGATCGCAATGGCACCCAATTCAGGTGCGGATAGATCTTTTAATTCACCTAATAAATTACCTTGGGGAGTGCGTGCAATACCAACGATGACAATGGGATCATTTTGCATGGAAATTCCTCAAAAAATGGTTGTTCCGAGTATATTATGAAAAGAAGAATCTAGAAAGAATTTATGTTACAATCCTTGTACGCAAAATATACATGGGAAAAAGATTATGATTTCAAAGAAATGGTTAATTATCGATACCATCATCATTGTACTCGTTGTCATAATGGTTTCATTGCATAGTTGTAAAAAGAATAATAATCCCGCCGAAGAAACGGTGATTGTTAAAACAGGTACGGTAAAAGAAAAAATTATTGCAGTCGGCAGCATCGTTCCTAAACATACTATCAGCGTAAAATCTAATATTTCAGGTATTGTCGGACAACTATTCCATGAAGATGGAGATTATGTTGATCAGAATGCCTTATTATTACAAATTTCTCCAACAGCCACTCCCCAAAGTATTGCGGAAGCCCATGCTAATGTAAAAGAACAAGAAGCGATTGTGGAGCAGACAGAATCCCATCGGCAACGTCTAGAACAATTATTAAAATTATCTTTAGAAACACCGGATAATTATGCGATTGCGGTAAAAGATGTTGCAATGAATAAAGCACGTCTCGAAATGGCAAAACAAAAACTCGCACTATTGCTAAAAGGCGAGACTAATATTGCCGGCAAAAGTATTAAAACCATGATTAATAGCCCGATAAGTGGTTATATATTACAACGTAATGTCGATCTCGGTGATCCGGTCGTTCCCTTAACCGATATGCAAGCAGGTACTGTGTTATTTGTGATTGCAAACATGAATGACCTTGTTTTTAAAGGTTTAGTGAATGAAGTGGATGTTGCAAAAATTTCTTCAGGGATGATCGCCAATATTCGGATTGCTGCGATGCCAAATGCGAATGTAACTGGCACGTTAAGAAAAGTAGATTTACAAGCCAATAATCAAAGTACAACTACGACCACCACTACTTCGCCTTTTAACGTAGGTTTTAATATTGAGTTGGATCATTTAACTTTACCTAAAGATATGAAATTGCGCGCAGGATATTCGGCAACGGCTGAAATTACCGTTCAACAGGCAGAAAATGTTTTGGTCATTCCTGAGAGAGTTTTAATTTTTAAAAATAATAAAGTATATGTGAATCTACAACCAGATAAATCGAAATCAAAACCTATTGAAAAAGAAATTGTTCTCGGACTTTCTGATGGTATTATTGCCGAAGTAAAATCAGGATTAGGAGAAGGCGACAAAATTCTTGATAACAATACAATGACTTCGAAAAGCTAATGCATTTCATCGATCTTAGTAGACAAATTTTATTAAGCATATGGACCCATAAGATTCGAACCAGCCTCGCTTTGTTCGGCATCATGTGGGGAACGATGACAGTGACGTTGTTGCTGGCATTGGGGAATGGTTTTTATAAAAAAAGTATGGAAAATCTCGCTTTTTTAAATAATGGCACTATCTTTGCTTGGGCAGGTAGGACAAGTAAACCTTACGCTGGCATTCCGCAGGGTCAAAATATCCAACTAGGAATTAATGACTTTTTAGAAATCATGCAAAATATTCCAGGGATTCAATGGTATTCACCAGAATTTGCCAAAGAATCCTTATTTCAATATCAGAATAAAGAAACAAAAAGTTCATTAATGGGTGTAGGTCCTGGATATGAAACGACGATGCAATTTAAAATTCTTCCGGGAAAAAGTCGATTTTTTAACGAGTTGGATTTAACACAACAAAATCGTGTCGTTTATCTCGATGCAACTCTCACAAAAATTTTATTTGCAATGGAAGATCCAATTGGAAAAACTATTTATATTCAGCAAATTCCTTTTGTCGTGATTGGTGTTTCAGATCCAGATAAAAATACGGGTATTGTATTTTCAGGTAATAAAACGAGAGGGTATATTCCTTATACGACTTATCTTGCATTGCAAGGTCTTGAAGATATCAACACGATTTTTTTAACTCCTAAAAATATTGAAGACTCTGTCAGAATAAAAAATAATTTAAAAAACTTATTAGCAGCAAAATTACATTATGATCCCAGTGATGATGAAGCATTTCATATGCCGGATTTAGAAGATAAACAAGTTTTTATTAGCTGGTTCTTTTTTATTATTGAATTATTTCTGGGATTTTGTGGAGCCCTCACACTCTCCGTTGGTGGTTTAGGTGTTGCAAACATGATGTTTCTGATTGTAACAGAAAGAACACGGGAAATTGGTTTACGAAAAGCGCTAGGCGCCAGCGAAAAAAATATTTTGTTACAATTTTTATGTGAAACATTATTAATTGTGGGTTTAGGCGGCGCAATAGGAATAGGTATTTCGATCGCCTCTCTTTTTGTGCTTTCTCATTTACATTTGCCTGATTGGATGGGTAATCCTTATATTTCAGCGTTCTCAGCGGGTTTAACAATTTTTATTTTAATGACCGTTGGTCTTTTAGCAGGTTATTTCCCCGCAAAAAGAGCAGCCAATATGGAACCAGTGAAGGCACTACTATCATGATCTCACAAATTCTAAAAAATATGATGGTGCAAAAAACTCGCTTAATTTTAACTATTTTAGCGGTAGCATGGGGCACATTTACAATTGCTTTAATGCTTGCCGTCGGCGAAGGTTTGCGAGTGACCTTTGGAAACACCATCAAAGATTCAGGTACTGGTGCATTAATTATTTCAGGGGCTGTGAGCACCGAAAGCTTTCAAGGCCAAGGGAACGGTGTGAAAGTAAATTTTTCGGAAGATGATTTACATGCGTTAAAAAAAGAATTATCGGATAAAGCGGATGTTACGGGCGAAGCAGAATGGAATGTAAAATTAGTCAGTGCAAGCAAAAAAGCGACGCGACGTGGCAGACCTGTCATGGCTGTCAATGCAAACTATGCTGACATTCACGGAATTAAAGTAGATCCGCCGGGGCGATTTTTAAATGTATTAGATGATATCAATCGGCGACAAGTCATTGTTTTAGGGATTCGCACTGTCGAAAAATTATTTAAACCAAAAGAAAATCCTGTCGGACAATATATTTTTATTGAAGACACACCTTTTTTAGTGATCGGTGTACAAAGTAAAATTATTCAATTGATAGAAACCGGAAAAATGCCCGATGATTTTATGAATTGGATTCCTTATAGTACCTACCAAGCATTAACGGCAAACCGAAATTATACGAGTTTTATCATTGCGCCTTTCGAATTATCACAAATTCCTCGCATCGAAAAAGATGTGCGAAGATTGATTGCAAGAACCCGCGCACTGAATGCAGATGATCCAGGCATTTTGAATGTCATTAATTTACAGGAAGAAAAAGAAAAATTAATCCTTTTTCTGAAAGGAATGGAATGGATTTTGGGAATTATTGGCGGGTTAACATTGATTATCGCGGGTGTTGGTATTGCGAATGTCATGTTTATTTCAGTAAAACGTGCCACACGTGAAATTGGTATTCGTATGAGTTTGGGCGCGAGAACACATGAAATTTTATGGTATTACACTAGCGAGGCAATTCTCACCACGTTAATGGGAGGATTATTAGGATTTTTACTCGCATTTGCTCTCGTTTATTTTTTACAACATTTACCTGTGCATTCTGAAGTAATGGATCATCTCGGCAATCCGCGTCCTATTTTATCTTTCAATGTAATTTTTATTGTGATGATCGTCTTGGGAACGATTGGTTTATTAAGCGGTATTTTCCCCGCGCGAAAAGCATCACGAATTCATCCTGCAGAGGCATTACGTCATGAAAAATGAAAACTTAATTGAACTTAACAATATTCGAAAATCATATAAAATTGGAAAAGTAGAATTTGATGCTTTACAAATTGATGAATTAACTATTCGACGTGGAGAATATGCAGCGATTTTGGGGCCTTCCGGTTCTGGTAAATCGACGTTGATGAATATTTTAGGATGTTTAGATTCTCCGACTGCAGGGCAATATATTTTAAATGGCAAAAAAGTGAGTTCTCTCAAAAGAAATGAATTAGCGAATGTTCGTAATCGTGAAGTTGGATTTATTTTCCAAAGTTTTAATTTATTGGAATATGCAACCGCTGAAGAAAATGTCGCCTTACCATTAGTTTATGCAGGTTTATCATTAGAAAAACGTAAAGCGCGCGCACTGCAATTGTTAGAACGTGTGGGACTCGCCAACCGCTTACATCATCGCCCTTCTGAATTATCCGGCGGTCAATCACAGCGTGTCGCCATCGCTCGCGCACTCGTCAATCATCCCAATTTAATTTTAGCGGATGAACCCACAGGTAATTTGGACAGCCGCTCTGGCGAACAAGTCATTCAATTATTCGAAGAATGTGTAGATGAAGGAAAGACCATTATTATCGTGACTCACGATTTAAATTTAGCAAAACGTGCGAAACGTATTATCCGAATTTTAGATGGAAAAATGGTACACGAAAGCTAAAAAGAAACTTGTTGTCTTTTTTTATTTTTATTACATAATGACATCCGCAAAAGATTTAAAAATATAGGATAAAATTAAAAATAAGGAAAATTCTAATGATGTCATTTACCCTCTTTCAAAATCCTGAAACTGATCCATTCCTCGCTACATTTGAAGAAGACTTAAAAAAATATCGAACGGTACGCAGTCAATTATGTAAAAAATTATGTTTTTTAATAACGATTGGCGGGTTGTCAGCGGTCACCGCTTTACTCGCAAAAAAAAGTGTTGATATTAAAAATGGACCTTCTTATGAATCTCAAGGTTCTGATCTTATCATGGTATCTTTCTGCGCCTTATTATCTGCTGGAGTGACTATTTCAACATTATGTTGCTGTATTCGCCAATTTTTTCCGTCTGATAATTCAGATAATATTTTAATTCGTGATTTACCTTTACCTATGCAGAATAATGTTAGCCAGTTAATTTATCAAAATGGAATAGATCCAAGTCAAATTCTGACAGTTGGTGATGTACGTTTTTATTGTAAAGACAGTGGAACACGAGAGTTGAGAAATTTTGTGGCTTGATGTGTATGAAACGTCGTCCCGCGGCTTGTCCGCGGGATCCAGTGAGAGCGGATATGCCATTCTGGATCCCGCGGACAAGCCGCGGGACGACGAGGGGGCACGCATGACAAAAAATTTTATTCCTTCGTCTTCACATCACAAATAGTTTCAACCAAAATTGCAGCAACTTCATACGGATTTGCATTCGCGCCAGGTCTTCTGTCTTCTAAATATCCGCAACCTTTGTTTGCAACAGGTCTTGGAATGCGAACCGAAGCACCACGATTACCCACACCAGCTAAAAATTGTGAAATATGTGCGGTTTCATGTTTGCCGGTGAGACGTAATTCAAGATCATGACCATAGACCGCGATGTGATCCTTATGACGTGCTTCCAGTGCTTTAATTGCTTTGTGAATTGCATCCATGCCTGTTTTTGGGTCGCGCATTTCGCGAGTTGAAATATTGGTGTGTTTGCCTGCGCCATTCCAATCGCCTTTGACAGGTTTTGGATGAAGTTTTGCGGTAATATCAAATTCTTCGCCTAATCGATAAAGCAACCAGCGAGCAATCCATAAATGATCGCATACTGTCACTGGATCTGCGCTTTCACTATCAATACCACGATAACCAATTTGGAATTCCCACTGTCCTGGCATAACCTCAGCATTTGTGCCATAAAGCATAATACCCGCATCGATACAGGCTTGCGCATGGGTTTCGACTAAATGCCGGCCAAAAACCTCATCTGCGCCTACCCCGCAATAGAATGGCCCTTGGGGTGCTGGGTAGCCACGGTCTGGCCAACCGAGGGGCTGTTGGCCGCTAAAAAGGGTATATTCCTGTTCAAAACCTAACCAAGGGTCGTGTTTTTTACCCCCTTCATTCATGATTTGGGTCAATCTGGCGCGTTTATTGGTGGGATGGGGTGTGCCATCTGGATTAAGAACTTCGCATAATGCAAGAAAATTATTGGTGCCAGTCACAGGATCTTTGACAAGACAAACCGGTTGTAAAATCAAGTCAGAGTCATGTCCAGAAGCCTGATAAGTGGAAGATCCATCAAAACTCCACTGTGGCAAATCCTCTACTTTTAAAGGACTATTTTTATAAGGGACAATTTTCACTTTAGAGCGGAGCGTTTGAGTAGGGCTGCTGCCATCGATCCAAATATAAGTCACTTGCGAAATATTCATAAATTTCCTAAAGAAAGAAGGTTTTTATAGGAGCAATCAAACGAGCTAATATATACCAATTAACGTCGTTTTTATAGTGTCTGGCTTCATTTTTTCCAATACTTTTTAATAAAAAAATTACATCAATTTACAATTATTTTTTTCAGGTGTATGTCTGTATTCTTTATTTCGATTAGAATTTTTAAAAAGTCTCGGTTTGTGATGTGACGACATCGTTTCTTCCGAAAAAGAGCGTGTAATCGAAGCCTCTGGAGAGGTAGTTCTTTCAGTTGAATCATCAGGAGTAATAGCTCTTGTACTCATCAAAGGAGAATGAGAACCTTCCGGCGTTCTCGAGTCACTTGGAGAGGAGCCAGAGCTACTTGCAAAGGAAGTTGAAATGGAAGGTGAGAACGTTGAACCAAAACTGCTCGCAGAGGATGGAGAAATTGTCGGTGTTAAACTTCCGTGGCTTTCAAAAGAGTTCGTCGATAAACTTGTTTGACTTTGTGACCTTGTATCTTTGAATGAAGAAGAATACCGTAATTTTTCAATGGGTGAAAAAAGACGATTATCCATTTTTAATCTTGTTAATCCCTTCCCAATTTGAATAGCATTTTTTTCAGAATCGAAATGAACAATCCAGGTTGGTGCAGGGAAATCATGTAATTTTGAAATTCTTTCTTTGGATTTTGCAATGACATCTAAATACTGTTGTGAGGGAATTTCTCCATTAAAATTATTTTCTTCAATTAATTGGAAGGTTTGTAACATTCCTTTTTTAATAACAGAAAAAAGTTCTTCTTTAGAAATTCCAGATTGAAAAATACTAGAGGGTGGGAAATTATGTTGCATCAATAAAATATTAAGAAGAATGATAGAAGTTCGAGTATTTAAGTCTTGAAATCCATGTAACATTAATATTTCATAATGGCATTCAATGATAGCCTCTAATAATAAATTATCATCGTTTAATGATTTTGCTTTTTGGACTTTCAGCTGGTAGTTTTCAATTATTTTTGACATAACAGCATTACACTCAAGAACGGTGTGATCAATAGAATAAAAGAAAATGGGTGGTTTTTCTTTATAATGTTCAGGAAATTGGGAACGGGCGGAGCTATAAGCTACAATTAATTTTGTATGAAATAGTTTGAAGTTATTGATATCAGATAATAAGTTATCTTTAATTTTTTTATTAAAAATAATATCGCTTTCTATTTTGGCTTGAATCCCAAATGAAGCATATTTTTTTGCGAAAGCAATGGCATCTTTATAAGCCTTTACACTTAAGTTTGTGAAATGAAAACCAAAGGGTGCGCCAGCTTTTCTCGTATCGAAAAATTCTCCACCTTTAATTTCAGGATAATTATTTCCTTTGCACGTATTGTGAATTAGTTGTATAAAATCAACATCTAATTTCTGATCTTTGCATTCAAACGCTAAGCCAAGCGCATTTTTTCGATTTTCAATAGGTTCAGGATCATCCGGCTCTTCTACGCCAACCAGTTTATTTTGATATTTTTCTGGAACCAGACTTAACAATAAAAATCCGAGTTCAAAATCATCCTTAAGATTTTCAACCCATGGTTTTGCTTCTATGATGCTGTCTTCTAATAATTCTAGTTCGTTTATTTTTTTATTGAGATCAATTTTATTGTTTTGAAAATAAAGATCATGATCTTCTAATTCAGATTTTAATTCAGGCGTCATTTCTGAAATGGCTATCATTATTTCATCATAATAATCCATTAGCGTCCGGTCAGTATCTACGGTAATGACTTTATCTTTATTGTTTGATCGAAGGACAAAATGGATATTTGGCATCAATAAAACTCTTTTTCAAAGAAGTGAATAAAAATTATACTATAAATGGCATTATTTGTCCATCGGTTAACTTATTGAATAAAAAGGGTTATTTAAAAAATATTCGTAAAAGTTTAGTTTTTTATACCAATTCAGCAAAAATGTCTCTTTGGTTTTTTAAAATATTTTTTGAGATACGACGTGCATTATCTAATTCTTTTAATAATTCGCTTAAAGGTGGGATATTCAAATCTCGCTCAATCATCGTAGAAACGGCCCCAAATTGTTGTAACGATGCTTCATATAATTCCCATACTTCATGACTTATTATCGTCTCATGTGTATCGATGATAGGATCGCCTTGATAGGCAAGTCCTGCAAGTTGCATTTGATAAATTCTTTCACCTGGTACTCCATTTAAATAAGAGAGGGGTGAAAATTCATGGTTTATCGCATTGACATAAATGTTGTTAATATCCAATAAAAGAAAACAATCTGCACGAGTCACAATTTCGGATATAAACTCCCATTCTGTCATTTCAGAATGTTCGTAGGTGAGATAGCTAGATACATTTTCAATTAAAATTCTTCGTCCCAAAAATTCTTGAATTTTTTGAATTTGCATCACGACATGGTCAATGGCTTCTTTCGTAAAAGGTAACGGTAAAAGCTCATGCATTTTATATTGATTAATTCCAGTCCAGGCTATTTGGCCAGAAATCCAAAGCGGTTCAATTCTTTCACTTAAGTTTTTAACGTTAGCAAGGTGATGATAGTCTAAAGGATCGGTGCTACCCAGCGAAAGGGAAGCGCCATGCATCATAATAGGATAATCGACGCGAATTTTATCGAGATAATAAAGCGGTTTACCGCCTTCTACGAGATAATTTTCTGTAATGATTTCGAACCAATCGACTTTCGGTTTGGTTAATAGAATATCTTTATAATGTTCGGGTCTTAATCCGAGTCCAAATCCAAGAAAAGGTCTCGTGTGATTCATGACAAGAATGACACCAAAATTTGAGAAGCCATGGAACTCCTTTTCTGCTTTCCGAATGTTGGCTGTAAGGTAATGTGAATTGTTAACTAGTATAGAAAAAAATGAATGACAACGTCAAGTTATCGGACAAAACTCGACGTCTTTAACCAACTTTTATCAGGGTAGTAAGCCACAACCAATGTATTGTTTTTGATGAGATCGATAAGGGGTTTAATGACATCACGACTGAGTGCAAAGCAACCCCAGCTACGACCTAATTTTCCATCTTTAGCTCTACCTGGGCTCACATAATTGGCGCCATGAAACACAATATTTCGATCATACGCATTACTATTAAAATTCGGCTCAAGTCCTTTTACTCGCAAAGAATAACCATTATTACCGATATAAGTTTCATCAGTAACAAAAACGCCTAAGCTGGATTTTAAACTTTTTGGCGTATTAGAAAATGAAGTTGAGGTTGCATCGCCGCTGTGTTTTCCGTGCGAAACCCAAGTGTTATATAATACTTTCAGATTTTTTAAATCAATAACCCATAAACGACGTTCAGCGGAAGGTTTGGAATAATCCACTAACGTTAATAATTGTTTACTATCCATACCGAGTTTTCGTGCTTTTAAATAAGCGTTTAATCCGACTTTTAAAACTTCTGGATCTAAATTATTGGCTTGTGCGAGTATGGTTTGAATAGTTTTATCGACCCAATATTTAGAGCCAATGATTAAATCAAATTTATTGTGAGTTAATTGATTCGCAGATTGGAAAAAATAGGAAAAAGGCCCCATACCAACCATAATAAATAATGAAAATGATAATAATGCAATTTTTAATTTCATATGTACCACTACTCGTTAATTAGTTAATTTTAAAAGTTGTAAAATGAATGTAAATATTGAATTAAACTTGTAACTTAATTCTGAATACTGCAAGAGAGGGGAACATTATGGCTGATGAGTGATCATTAGTCAATGAAATATTCCTAATTTGATCAACCTGGAAAGGTAACTGAATGTAAAATAGAATATTTTTTGATGTAAAAAAAACCCGGAAATTAGGCTAAATTTCCGGGTTTTTTAAATGAGTTAATTAATATTAATGTCTACCATGAAAACTACCGCCACTATGAAAACTGCCACCAAATCCATGTCCTTGGAATCTTCCTCCATTAAAATGAAAGTTTTGGTGACGATTAACATTGAAATGCTCTGAAGGCATTCTATTAAAGTTTTGATTTTCTTTGAAATGTTGTTGATTAGAGAAGTGATGCGTAGGGCTCGTCGTTTTATACAAATTGTTATTGTTTTTATTAAAATTGTTTTTGTTAAAGTTATTATTATTTGCTTTATACATGTTGTTATTATTTTTTAACAAATTGTTATTGTTTTTATTAAAGTTATTATTATTCGCTTTATACATGTTGTTATTATGATGACAGTTTCCTTGATAGCAATAACCGCCGCCGTGATATCCATTAGCAGACCAATAATATGCACCACCTCTTGGTCCATGATAATAACCCGCACTACCATTCGCTCCATGCCATGAATTCCAATATCCGTTATTGTGATAATAATAATTGTTAAAATAATTATTATAATAATGGTTATAATAGTCATCGTTATCGTGATTTATTGCATAAAACAGCCCGCCAATGGCAAGACCCGTTGCTAATCCTAAAAATATTCCTGATGCCGAATTGTCATAATAGCCAGGATAATAATAGGGGTTGTAATAAGGATAAGGATATGAATAAGCAGGATAGTAAGTTGTCGTGCTTGAATAATAATGTGTGACGGTGGGATTGTTGTTTGTATTGCTTTGTTGTGTTGTTGTGTTTTGTTGTTCCGACATGGACTCATCGTTAACCGTATTGGCTTCCTCGTTATCTGTACTTACTATCGTATCTTCTTCGGGAGTAATATAAGCAGCACACGTATCTGCTTCAGGATAAACAGGTAAAGCGATAGTCGGGATACATTGAATATTGCTCGGCGGAGGCATTGGCAATTCATCTGCGCTATTCTCATCTGCAAATGCAATTCCAGTGGTTAAAAATAAGAAAAGACAAGAATAGAGGGAAAAATTATTGCGTTTCATATAGACCTCCGTCTAGCGATCATCTATATTCTTATATTACTTCCATTATAACACTTTTTGAACATGTTATAATTTACGGCTAAATAATTGATGAGATTAGAATAATGTATAAAAAAATCATTGGATCTATTTTAATGTTATTAGGCACATCAGTTGGGGCTGCGATGCTGGCCTTACCCATTGTGACTGCACATGAAAGCGTCGCGATGAGCTTTTTCCTATTATTTTTTAGTTGGCTCATGATGACCGTCGGCGCTTATAGTTTGCTTGAAGTGAATTTGTGGCTGAAATCCGATACGAATATGGTGAGTATGGCATCCCATACGATTGGGCGTTTCGGAAAAGTTCTCACTTGGGTAATTTATCTATTATTGCTTTATAGTTTAATTTGCGCCTATTTATCTGGGTTAAGTGATATTTTACAAAATTTGTTACTTAATTTTCATATTGCAATTCCGATCTGGTTTTCTATTTTTTTAGTATTAGGAATTTTTGGTACGATTGTCTATCGTGGTATACATTCTGTCGATATTCTTAATCGTGGTTTAATGTTTCTTAAATTAGTCGCTTTTTTTATTTTGGTTGTTGCAATGAGTCAACATGTTAATTTTACTCTTCCCTTCGAAGGAGATTATGAATGGCATAATAGCGTGCTAATGGTAATGTTAACTTCATTTGGTTATGCCATTATTATTCCTTCTTTAAGAAATTATTTGAATAATGACAAAGTATTAAAAAAAGTCGTACTTATTGGCAGTCTCATCCCTCTTTTGTTATATGCCATTTGGATTTTCTTCATTCAAGGTATTATAAGCAGAACGGGAGAACATGGTTTAATTAATATATTGAATTCAGAAAATACGAATTCTATGTTAATGAATGCCATGACTTTAAAAATGAATACCGCTTTAGTGGCGGAAATGGTGAAATTATTTATTTCCATTTGTGCAGCGACTTCCTTTCTCGGTGTTTCGGTTTGTTTAACCGATTTTATTGCAGATGGTTTATCCATTCAAAAAAAATCGAAATCAGGAATTATTGTTTATCTATTGGCATTTTTGCCGCCGTTATTCATCGTATTAATTTCACCAGGCATTTTTGTGACGGCATTACATTATGCAGGAATTTGGTGTCTACTTTTATTAATTATTATTCCTTTAATGATGTTGTATTGGGGAAGATATAAAAAAGGTTTTATGCAAAATAAATTATTACCCGGAAAAATATTTTTGCTAGGTTCCTTTTTTGTAAGCATTTATTTATTGGTAGTGAATATTTTGCAAGTTTAAAAAAGTATCCACGCCTTTTTAAAAATATCGAATTTTTAAAAAGGCGTCGCAACTAATCTAAGTGCCAAAAAACCTATCCCCAAAATCTCCTATGCCCGGTAGCATAAAACATTGTTCATTTAAATCTTCCTCAAGCGAAGATGTCACGATTTTGACTTTGGGGTATTTTGTTAAAACCGCATCTATACCTTGGCGAACCGCGAGTAAAGTGCCTAATACAATGTTATCTTCAGACACACCTTTCTCAATCAATAAATGTATTGCTGACAAGGCACTTCCTCCGGTTGCTAACATTGGTTCCATCAGAATGACATGTCTTTTACTAATATCTTCAGGAAAAATAGAATAATATAAACGAGGTAATTTAGTTATTTTATCTCTTTGAATGAGAATTTTTCCTATGCGAATGGCAGGAATCATTAATCGCAATTCTGTTTCCATGCTTTCTCCCGCCCGAAGAATCGATACGCCACAAATATCAGATGCAAATCGGAGGCCTTTATAAATGTGACCCACAGGAGTTTGTACCATTTCTTCTTGAAATGGTAAAAGATTCAGTGCTTCTTCAAGTACTAAACGATTAATGCGAGTGGAATAATGAATAAAATCCTGACGACTCGCATTTTTATGACGAATAATCGTATGCATAGCGCGCAATTGATTGGTTTGACGAATTAAATAAAAATGGGTTTTAGATTGTTGTTCTATATTTTTAAGCATTGGTTATCTCTTTATTCAGGTTTATTTTCAAATGATGGAGGTAATATTGGAGTTGTAGTAAATTGAGCAGCAGCTGCACGATAGATAGATTTTTTATTAGTCCTTTGCCACAGCAATCGTAACACATAAACTAGTTTTGGATTGTGTTCTTCATCTTCTAGAAAAGCGCGTTCCATAATTTCATGCCAGTTCTCTTCCCATAATCGGGTTGATTCTTCGGAATCTATTTTGCTATTAAATATATTATTTAATGCGATTAATTTGGATTTATTTGGAAAATATCTTTCAGAAAACAGAATACATAGCATACCTATCCAAAAACA